>NZ_JFYL01000047.1 GCF_000632455.1 Acinetobacter sp. Ver3 | reverse complement strand
TAGCGGCTTTTTTTTGCTGCATATTAAATTGAGAATGAAGATCCACAACCACATGTCGTTGTCGCATTAGGATTTTGCACGATAAAGCGAGATCCTTCCAAACCTTCGACATAATCAACAACTGAACCAACGAGATATTGATAACTCAGTGAGTCAACAAGCATCTTCACATCACCATTCACAAATTCAGCATCGTCTTCATTTTGAGATTCAGCAAAATTGAATCCGTAAGAAAAACCAGAGCAACCACCACCTGTCACATATACACGTAACATCAAATCTTGATTTCCTTCGCTCTCACGAAGTTGACGAACTTTATTCGCAGCATTGTCAGTCAGCTCAAGTGCTTGGGCAGTCATGATGGATTCCTCAAAAAATTAAATAGGCTTTGAAATTAAAAGACCATATATCAAGTATAACATACTCAATATATGGTCATAACTCGAACTTTAAAGTTTATTCAGAGTAAATTTATCGGATTTAAATGTAACGTCCTATGAACTTATTTGTAGTTCTCATCCTGCAAGCTACATTCGAAGTTTGTCGGTTCATTCTTACAACGGAACTGCCAAAGTAGTTTCATCATTTGTTTGTTGTAAACACCTTGTTTAGTAAGTGCAATACGAGATTCACGCATCAATTTTTGATAACCAGGTTTATCTCCAGCTGGAACATTCATCCAATATTTAGCCGGAATATCCGCTTTCATTTTGCCTAAAATTTGATTCGCACGTGGTAATTGTGTTTTCACCCAATCACGCGATTTCTGTCCGAAACCTTCAGGGAATTTATCATGACGAATGATGATATTACCGGTAACTTGAAGAATTGGATAATTCACAATTGCACCTTTCGTTCCTAGCCCTTTATGAAGTTCTAAAGGACGGAATACCGCTGCTGGTGCACCAATAATATCAACTTGGCCATTATTGAATTTACTACCAAAATTAGTGACATCAGAACTCACTGCTTGCGCACCAATTTGCTGTACCATAATTTTTTGTGCCTGATCATAATCAAGTACGGCGATCTTTTTACCCGCAGCTTTAGCAACCGTATTAATACTACGATCACGCACCATTAAATAAGCATCGCCAACAGGAATCACACCTGCAACTTCATAGTTGCCATTTTTCATATGCTTTGCAAAGGTTGGACTTGCTAAACCTTGCATAACTTTGACAGCTAAATTGAGATTAGTAATCGCACCAATGGCATCTAAAGAGCCAGTGAAATTATTAAACTGACGACCGCGCATCCCTGTGATACTTACACCGTCACATTTACCTGCTTTGAAATCTTCAGCAATTACGCCTTCATTTTGTCCGACTTTAAGCTCAATATCAGCTCCCCACTGCTTAGCAGCAAGTTGATAATCTTTCATTAACGCATAGACATCGCCGTTTTTCCCGACGAGATCAAACACGCAGACGACTTGCTTTGCTTGTGAAGCCGTTGCAGCAGTCATTAAACCTGCTGATAATAATAATGTTTTGGTTAAATTCATTTTATTGTTTCCTATTCCTTCTTTCTTATAGTCTCGAATATCCCATATCGAACACCTTAAACTTCAGTGTCAGTGTGTTGAACTAAAATGAGATTACACGATCCAATTGTGTAGATACTGATCCTGAGATGCTGTATGTATATGGTTTTTAGATACAGATCATTTAAATACTACTTATTGTGATTAAAGCATACTTTTTTCTTATAAATGTGCATTGGCGAAAATGACATAAAATGAATAAAAAAAATCCTAGACCAGGTCTAGGATTTTTTCTTTAGAAATCAGAATTATTCACCACCAAGTGAACATTCGAAGTTGGATTTATCGACAGAGCAACGTGCTTTCTTAAGAACAGACATCATCTCTTTGTCATAAATACCTTGTTTAGTGAGATCCATACGACCATCACGAAGTAGTTTTTGATATTTCAGCTTTTCTTCAGCTGAGAATTGCAATTTGTATTTCGCTGGAATTTCACTTTCTAAACGCTTGATCATTGCGTAGCTTTTCGGCAAGTTTTTCACAAACCAATCACGTGATTTTTGACCAAATCCTTCAGGGAATTTTTCAGGGTTCATTACAAAGTTAGCTGTAATATGTACAACAGGGAAATCAAACATTGCCCCTGTATTACCTAAACCTTTATAAATTTCAAGAGGCTTATAGGCATATGCTGGTGCACCAACCATATCCACCTGACCATTATTAAACTTCGCAACGAAGTTGGAAACATCAGATCCAACCGCTTGAGCACCTACACGTTGCACCATAATTTTTTGTGCAGGGTCATAACTTAATACTGCGAATTTCTTACCAGCGGCTTTTTCAATAGAATCAATTTTTTTATCACGCACAAAAATATATGCAGCGCCAAGTGGTGCAATACCAGCCACTTCATATTTTTTCCCACCAAGATTTGTGACCATCTTTGCAGCATTACGTTTGTCTAAAGCAAAAGTAATCGCACGTTGTGCAATTGCATTTGAAGGCGCACCACCTAAAGAGTCAATCGAGCCTACAAACTTGTTATATTGACGAGAACGCATCGCTGTTAAGAAAACAGCATCACACTTACCTGCTTTGAAATCATTATCGGCTACAGCCTCATCCTGACGTGGAATCAGATTAATATCTGCCCCCCAACCCTTTGCTGCCAATGCCCATTCCTGAGCCATTTGGAACGATTCACCAGACTTACCGAGTAAATCAAATACACACACATCAACCTTTGCTTGAGCAGTTGAAACCATACCCATGGTTGAAGCCGCCAATAAAGCCAGAGTTGTTTTTTTCATTCTTAGTTCCTTTTAAGCATTTAAATGGATTCTTTTCCATGACAAAAATTTTAATCACTCTCCATTTAAAAAAATAGAGCTATTGCTCTATTTTTTATTATTCAATTATAACTTATTGAATTTTATGATTTTAATTATTTATTAATTTCGTAAATGCTTATTTAATTATCTGTATATTTCATATAATAAATAAAATATGTGACTTAAAGCACATCATTTTATTGAAATTAATTCCAAAAAAATGACTTAAGATTTTAGATTAATACAAAAAAAGCACTCCTAAGAGTGCTTTTTTTAACTTATAGCATTAAGCATCAATATCTGCATTCAATGCATTCTCTTCAATAAATGCACGACGTGGTTCAACATCATCACCCATGAGACAAGAGAACATGCGATCTGCTTCAATTGCATCATCAATCGTCACTTGAAGCATATTACGATTTTCAGGATCCATCGTGGTCTCCCAAAGCTGCTCTGCATTCATCTCGCCCAAGCCTTTATAGCGTTGGATCATCATGCCACGGCGTGAATCTGCCAATACTTGTTGCCATACTTGATGGAAGTTAGCAACATTGACTTTACGCTCACCTTTTTGCAAATAAGCCCCGTCTTCAAGTAACGTAAACCAACTCTTTGAGTTTTGAAGTAAACGTTTATATTCACCTGAACCTAATAAACCAGCATCTAATAAATAGTGATGAGGAAGGTTGTGTACATACACTGTTAAACGTGGCCAGTAATGTGTTTCACGTGAACCATCTGCGAGTTCTTTTTCGAATGCTTCGAGCGTGAATTCAGGTCTTAAGCTTGGCTGTTGTGTTTCAATTGCTTGACGCAATTGCTCTGCCCAAGACGTCACATAAGCTTCATCTTGATTTTGATCTAATTTAAAAGCATCTAAACCAAGTAAAGCATCTAACAAAGTTGCAGGATAACGAATCGTTAATCGCTGTAAGCTTTTTTGTGATGTCTGATAATCAGCAATGACTTTTGCAAGCGCTTCACCACGAATCGCAGGTGCGTCAGCACTGATATGTAATGCCAACTCATCAATTGCATTCGAAATTAAATATGTTTCAAGCGCATCATTATCTTTAATATACTGCTCTTGCTTACCTTTCTTTAATTTATAAAGTGGTGGCTGAGCAATATAAATATGACCACGTTCCACTAATTCCGGCATTTGACGGAAGAAGAACGTTAATAACAGCGTACGAATATGTGAACCATCCACGTCCGCATCGGTCATAATAATAATTTTGTGGTAACGTAATTTGTCTGGATTATATTCTTCACGACCGATACCACAACCTAATGCTGTAATCAGTGTTCCGACTTCAGCAGAAGAAATCATCTTGTCAAAACGAGCACGTTCCACGTTTAAGATTTTACCTTTGAGCGGTAAAATCGCTTGCATTTTACGGTTACGACCTTGTTTCGCTGAACCACCTGCTGAATCACCCTCGACAAGATATAGTTCAGATAAAGCTGGATCTTTTTCTTGACAGTCCGCCAATTTACCAGGAAGACCTGCTATATCAAGCGCACTCTTACGGCGAGTCATTTCACGTGCTTTACGCGCCGCATCGCGTGCACGTGCTGCATCAATAATTTTACCCGCAATTGATTTAGCTGCAGCTGGATTTTCAAGAAGATACTCTGAAAAAGCTTTATTCATTGCTTGTTCAACAGCAGGTTTTACCTCGCTCGATACCAATTTTTCTTTGGTTTGAGAAGAGAATTTTGGATCAGGAACTTTCACTGAAACAATTGCTGTTAAACCTTCACGTGCATCATCACCAGAAACTGCAACCTTCTCTTTTTTGAGTAAGTTTTCGTTTTCCATGTAGTTATTAAGGCCACGAGTTAAAGCAGCTCGGAAACCAGCTAAGTGAGTACCACCATCTTTTTGAGGAATGTTATTGGTAAAGCAACGTACGTTTTCTTGGTACGTATCATTCCATTGCAATGCAACTTCAACACCAATGCCATTATCAGCTTGCGTGGTAAAGTGAAAAATATCGTTAAGATGTGTTTTTCCTTCGTTAATGTATTTAACGAATTCTGATAAACCACCCTCATAATCAAATACATGTTCTAAACCAACACGTTCGTCACGTAGAACAATTCGGACGCCCGCATTTAAAAATGACAGTTCACGTAAACGACGAGCTAAAATATCGACATTGAAAATGGTCTGACTGAATGTTTCAGCACTTGGATAAAAACGTACACGAGTACCTGAACGATCTGTATCGCCCACCACCTTTAAAGGGTATTGAGGGTCACCATGGCGGTATTCTTGTTCATGAATTTTACCAGCACGATGAATTGTGAGTTCCAGTTTACTAGACAAAGCGTTTACAACTGAAACACCTACACCGTGTAAGCCACCAGAAACCTTATAGCTGTTGTCATCAAACTTACCACCCGCATGAAGAATCGTTAAGATGACTTCAGCAGCAGATACACCTTCTTCAGGGTGAATATCTGTGGGAATACCACGACCATTATCTGCGACAGAAACAGATTCGTCTTCGTGAATGGTAACCAGAATTTCATCACAGTGACCAGCAAGGGCTTCATCAATCGAGTTGTCCACCACTTCAAACACCATATGGTGTAAACCAGTACCATCATCCGTATCACCAATATACATGCCTGGACGCTTACGTACTGCGTCTAAACCACGTAATACCTTGATGCTAGAGGAATCATAAGCCTTTTCAATGGTTTGTTCTGTTTGAGAAGCAGCTTGATCTTCTGAACTCATGGTTACTCCCTAGTGAAAAAAAGGTCTATCCAAAGATGGAGAAAACTTCAAAAAATTATTGCACAACAACTTGAACAGAACCGTTTTCAACATTGAATAATTGATAGGAAATAGACAAATCATGTAAATGCTTTTGTACAGATTCATGGTCTAAAGTGGTAATGAAAACTTGACTACCAAGTTGGCTCAATCGCTCAATTAAACGTTGTTGTGCGGTTATATCTAATTCTGCTGTCACATCATCTAATAATACCACAGTTTCCTTATTAGACGCATGCAACATTGCGATCTGTGACAATTTTAAAGCCATGATTAATAATTTTTTTTGCCCCCGTGACAGTACGGCATCTGCATCTCCTGTTGGGGTTTTTAACTTTAAATCTGCACGGTGTGGACCATATTCTGTATAGCGTCTTTCGCAGTCTTTTTGATGATACAAAATCAAGTCTTCAGCCAAGCCATGTTCCACATGAAAGCCTGCTGCATACTCCATATGGATCTCGATATCTGGTAATAGTGTTTTAAGATCTTGCTGAAAAAATATCTGCCACTGTTCAACAATAGCCTGACGTTGTAAATGTAATATTTCACCGTACTCACTAAGCATTTTGTTCCATGCTTCTAAATCTTGCACCGTCAGATTACGTTTTGATTTTAATAAGCTATTTCGTTGTTTTAATGCTCTAGAATAAAATTGCCATGCATAGTAAAAATCTGGTTCCACGTGAAACATTAACCAATCAAGCAATTGTCGTCTTGGTTTAGCTCCGTGATCAATAATATCTGTACTCAGAGGGTCAATAAGCTGTAATGGTAAAATTTTGGCTAGCTGTCCTTGCGTGGCAATACTATCCCCGTTCACTTTAATATTTTGCTCACCTGTAATGAGCTTTTGCATACCAATCTTTTCAGTAGCAGACTGTGCAAATACAATCGCATCCTGCATTTGATTTTGAATGTAATGTTTAGGAATATGTGTACGAAAAGATCGACCAGTGGCCAATAAGTGAATTGCTTCTAATATAGACGTTTTTCCTGAACCATTTTGTCCATAAAAAACATTAAACGGTTGCAACTCTTGGAGTGCAACCGCTTTTAAATTTCTCACACGCTGGATATTTAAACGCGTAATGAACATGACCAGATTAAACTAAATCAAAAACAACATTAAACACGCATCGGCATGACGACATAAGTTTGATCTTGATGAGCAGGATCTTGAACCAATACAGATTGGTTTGCCTCAGTCATTGTCATTAATACATCATCACCATCCAACACATTCAATACATCCAAAATGTATTGTGCGTTGAATGACATTTCCATAGGTGCATTATTGTATTGAATCGCAAGATCTTCAACTGCCTCATCTTGCTCAGGGTTATTGGCACGAAGTTGCAGTGAATCTGGATTGAAGTTTAAAAATACACCACGTAATTTTTCGTTACTCAGAATAGCAACTCGCTGTAATGATTGTTTGAAAATATCATGTGCAATCGTAACTGTTTTATCACCGCCACGAGGAATAACACGTCGATAATCAGGGAATTTACCATCAATTAATTTTGTAGTAATACGAACAGTAATATCACCCTGCTCTTTATCACGGCTTGGAATTGTCAAAGTAACATTCAGCAGTTCACGACCAATTAACAACGAGAGTTGATTATCTTCGATACTCAATAGACGCTGTAATTCACCGACCGCTTTACGAGGCACAATTGCTTGCACTAACTGCGAAGCATTCGAACTGGCCAATGTTTCACAAAGAGCAAGACGATGTCCATCTGTCGTCACTGCACGAAGCTGATTTTTATCAATTTCAAGTAAAGTACCTGTAAGATAAAAACGGACATCCTGAACAGCCATCGCAAAAGAGGTTTTTTCAAATAAACGTTTTAGTTCACGTTCAGTGACCTGAACTTGAGTCCCTTGACTATTTTCAGTCGTTAATAAAGGGTAATCCTCAGCAGATAATGTTCCTAATACAAAGCGGCTATTACCAGATTTCAAAATACAACGCTGGTCTTCTGTGATTTGTAAATCAATCAGTGCTGCTGTCGGTAAAGATTTACAGATATCCATCAATTTACGTGCGGGTACTGTGGTTTGACCTGCTTGTAAACATGCTCCCTCTAAAAGCGTTGTACTCGCAACAAGTTCAACTTCAAGATCGGAACCTGTAATCGTCAGTGCATCTTGAGTAACCTGAACTTTGACGTTTGAAAGAATATTTAACGTATGGCGACGTTCTACAGCACCTACAACATGAGACAAAACATTGAGTAAGCTTTCTTTCGCGATCTTCAAACGCACGATGGATTTCCTCTAAAAACAGTATATCGACGACAGACTAAAACACTTTTAATCATGTACTATGCGGCAGAATATGCCGCATTGCAAGAATAGAATTTAAACAGATTTAGCTTTGTAATAAGCGCATTAAATTTTTGTAATCTTCATTAAAGATGGGATCTTCAGCACACAAACTCTGCACTTTTTCACAGGCATGCATGACTGTACTGTGATCACGACCACCAAATGCCATGCCAATTTCAGGAAAACTGTCGCCCGTTAATTCTCTCGCAAGCCCCATTGCTAATTGACGTGGTCGAGCATAAATACGAGTTCGTTTAGGTCCAACCAACTCTTTCAATGGGATACGAAAATATTCACTGACTACACGCTGAATATTTTCGGTGCTAATAGTACGAGCACGAATCGCAAGAACATCTTTCAGTGATTCTCGCACCACATCTAAGTCGATTGGTGTCCCTTTAAAACGAGAAATCGCGACGACTTTATTTAATGCACCCTCAAGTTCACGTACGTTTGCCACAACTTGCTGTGCAATAAAGAGCGCACAGTTACGAGGCAAATCGATACCATTACTTTCAGCTTTTTTAAGTAAAATCTCAATTCGAGTTTCAATATCAGGCGGTTCTACCCCTACCGATAATCCCCATGAAAAGCGAGATACCAAACGAGGATCTAACTCGGTCAACTCTTTAGGATAGCGATCTGAGGTCAAAATAATTTGTTTAGATTCATCTAATAAGGCATTAAACGTGTAAAAAAACTCAACTAAGCTGGCTTCTTTACCTGCAAGTAAATGGATATCATCCACTAAAAGTAAGTCCAGTGAACGGCAATTTTTTTTAAATTCTTCGACTTTACCTTGTTGAAGTGAACTCACAAAATCCTGAACAAAACTTTCAGCAGTCATGTACATCACACGAGCATTTGGTTTAGCTTGTAATAAAGCATTACCCACTGCTTGCATCAAGTGGGTCTTACCTAAACCAGTCGGACCGTATAAAAATAACGGGTTATGTTGAGGTTCGCCTAACTGAGTTAACACTTTACGGCAGGTTTCTGCCGCCATCTGATTTGAACGCCCTTCGACGAACAATGCAAAATTAAACAGCGGATTTAATAATCGTTTTTTTGATGTTTTTGTATTTTGCTGCTCATTGCTTTCTTTTTTTGCTCTGACTACAGGTGCTGCTGCTGAAGACTCAAGCGCTGCAGTTGTTGTCGCAGGTTGCTCTGAAGCAGATAAAATCGCGCCTGGTCGTGAGTCGACTAAAATTTCAACTTTACAAACACGTCCTTCAGACATTTGTTCTGCAAGAATGCTAATTAATTCTAAATGATGTTCTTGAATATAGCGTGTCCAGTAAGGATTAGGTGCATAAAGCTTTAAAACACCATCTACCTCTTCGGCAACCAATGGACGTATCCACATTGCAAAGACATTATCTGAGAGCTCTTGTCGCAAGCGATTTAAGCAGTCTGTCCACAGCATGTGAAACCCCTCATTCCATTTAAATTTAAAAACAACCCCATGAGATTGGGGAGGCAATCATACCCAAGTTATCCACATATGTCATGAGTAATTTTGAACTTTAAACACAAATAATCAAATTTAAAAGTCTAAATTTAAATTTAAAATAGGGTGTGGATAAGGTTTTCCACAAACTGTGGATAAATAAAAGCAATAACTTATCCACAATCTATAAAAAATATGAAAACATAGTTATCAACAACCTAAGTATATATATTTAAAAAAAAATAATGCCTTATCCATAGAAAATCACAACCCTAATAGTAATAAATTTAAATTTATAAATTTGAATTTATTTAATAAGATTCGGTTTTCTGTGGATAATCATTCCTTGTGTTTAAATTTAAATTTAAAAATCAGTCATAATTAAATTTCATCATGTGTATAAGTTTATGGATATTTCTGTGGTTAACTTAAATACTATAATAAAAACATATATTTATTTTGTGTATAAATAGATTATTTAACAAATTTGTATTTTTCTCAGACTCAAGCAACTTTCATCAAAAGTGTTACACAATACTGTTTAATATTGACAGAACAAACAATGCACAATACAATCGCGAACCTTTATAGAACACCAACTTTGGAGTTTCGATATGAAACGTACTTTCCAACCATCTGAATTAAAGCGTAAACGCGTTCATGGTTTCCGTGCTCGTATGGCGACTAAAGCTGGCCGTCAAGTATTAGCTCGTCGTCGTGCAAAAGGTCGTCACAGCTTAACTGTTTAATACCAGTTTAGTTTATCGACGATTTGGGTGTTATGACACTTTATAGTTTCAGTCCAGAGGTGAGAATCCGCTGTGCTGCAGATTACAAAGGTGTATTTGATGGTGCGCTTTTTAAAGTGCATCAACCCCATTTCTTATTTTTAGCTACACCGACTAAACAGCCTAAAAGCCGTTTAGGTATTGTTGTTGCTAAAAAGAAAGTGCGCCGTGCACATGAAAGAAATCGAATAAAACGTATTGCTCGCGAAAGTTTTCGCTTAAATCAGCAAGATATAGATTTATTGGATATTGTGGTCATGCCTAAGGTAGGTATTGAGTCGATTCCGAATGCTGAATTGCATAAGCAATTACAATTTGCATGGCAGAAGCTACAGCGTCTTGTAAAAAAACATCATAAAATATCAGTTCCCTCTCCTCAAAGTTAGAGGTGGCCAATGGTCCGTATATTGCATTGGTTGATTCGTTTCTATCAAATTGCGATTAGTCCGCTCCTTGGACCTCGTTGCCGTTATTTCCCAACTTGTTCTCAATACTCGTTAGAAGCTATTCATATACATGGCCCGATTAAAGGTGTCTGGTATGCAACGCGACGGATTTGTCGTTGCCATCCGTGGGGTGGAAGTGGATATGATCCTGTTCCCAAAAAAGCAATTCGTTTTATTTCATTTCAGCAAATAGATTCTCAAATGACTCACGTTACTGTACCCTTGCGTGAGCGTTTATTGAACCAAAAATCACTCTAACCAATTGGGGTAATCGATATGCAACAATGGGCCAGGTTTGCAATTCTCGGGGCCATGTTTGTCACCGCATATTTGCTTATTCTTGCTTGGCAAAAAGACTATGGTCAAACTGAAACAACTGCTGCGACAGCACCTGCTGCCGTCGTTGCCCAAGATGTTTCTGCTGATCTGCCAACGAGCCAAACGACAGCGGGTTTAACTGATATTCCGCAAGCAAATATTGCAGCTGAACAACAAGACACAACTACACCTGCAACAGCAAATCAACAATTAGTTGCTGTTCAAACTGATTTATATCATCTTTGGATTAACCCTAAAGGTGGTGACATTGTCCGTGTTGAACTACTCAATCATGATAAAAGTAAAAATAGCGAACAACCGTTCGTTATGCTTGAAAATGATGAGAAACGTACTTATGTCGCTCAATCAGGTTTAATTGGTTTAAATGGACCTGACAGTAGCCGTAGTGGACGTCCAACATTTGAGTTTGAAAAGTCGACTTATACTTTAGCTGATGCTCAAGCAACCACCAATAAAGATGGTGAAGCTGAGAAAGTGTTAAAAGTTCCAATGGTATTAAAAACGGCTGATGGTGTTGAAATCATCAAAACGTTCACTTTCCAAGAAGGTGCATATCCAGTTAACGTAAGTTATCAAGTGATTAACCGTAGTCAGCAAAACTGGCAAGGTCAAATGTTTGGTCAGATCAAACGTGACAACTCTGAAGATCCAGGTAAAACTGATCAAGGAATCTTTACACTGGGCACTTATTTAGGTGGTGCTTGGGGTACACCTGATGAACACTATAACAAATTAAAATTTGATAATTTTAATGAAGAAAAGTTAAGTGTTGAGGCTCAAGGTGGTTGGGTTGCAATGGTTCAGCATTACTTTGTAAGTGCTTGGGTGCCTGGTAACTTCGGTAACCAGCCGTATTCTGCAAAAATGGAGTCACGTAAATCTGCTGATGGTATGAATATCATTGGCTTTACTTCGCCTACCATTAATGTGCCAGCTGGCAAAACAATGACTGTTGATGCAACATTCTACTCAGGTCCAAAAATTCAATCTGAATTAAAAGACTTGGCAACTGGTTTAAATCAAACGGTTGATTATGGTTGGTTATGGCCAATTGCGAAATTGCTATTTTTAGGTTTGCAATTCTTCCATGGCATTGTTGGAAACTGGGGTTGGTCAATTATTCTGTTGACAATTCTTGTGAAACTTATTCTTTGGCCTCTTTCATCTAAGAGCTATCGCTCTATGGCGAAAATGCGTGTGATTGCACCAGAAATGCAACGCATGAAAGAAGAGTTTGGCGAAGACCGTATGCGTTTCTCACAAGAAATGATGGCACTTTATAAGCGTGAACAAGTCAATCCATTATCTGGTTGTTTACCTTTACTTCTTCAAATGCCAATTTTCTTGGCTTTGTATTGGGTGCTCATGGAGTCTGTTGAGTTACGCCACGCTCCTTGGTTAGGTTGGATTCAAGATTTATCTGCAATGGACCCATGGTTTATCCTACCATTGTTGATGGGTGTGACGATGTATGTTCAACAAATGTTGAACCCACAGCCGACAGATCCAATGCAAGCAAAAGTCTTTAAGTTTATGCCGATTATTTTCACGGTATTCTTATTGTTCTTCCCTGCTGGACTTGTGCTTTACTGGATTGTCAACAATTTGATCACGATTCTTCAGCAAGGTCTGATTAATAAGAGTGTTGAGAAAGCTCGCTTAGCAAAAGAAGATACAGCATCTACGAACTAAGTTTTGTTAGTAGCTGAATCGATCCGCTTAAGGTGATATCCTTAGGCGGATTTTTTTTGCCTTGCTTTGAGATCATTTCAATGACGAACCTACAACATCAAACCACTATTGCTGCGATTGCAACACCGCCAGGTCGTGGAGGTGTAGGTGTAATTCGACTGTCTGGTCCTAAAGCATATGCCATAGCAGAGGCTTTAACTGGTAAGGCACTCGGTCCTGCTCGTTATGCTGCATTTCGTCAATTTCTTGATGCGAATGGGCAAGTCATGGATGAGGGTTTGGTCATTTGTTTTCCAAATCCGAATTCTTTTACGGGTGAAGATGTAGTTGAGTTACAAGGTCATGGTGGACCGGTGATTCAAAATACATTATTGGGCCGACTGTTAGAGTTAGGCGCAATTGCAGCAAAAGCGGGTGAGTTTTCAATGCGCGCTTTTGAAAATGGAAAAATGGATTTAGTCCAAGCCGAATCAATTGCTGATTTAATTGATGCTACTTCACAAGCAGCTGCTCGTTCTGCAGTACGTTCATTGCAAGGCGCATTTTCGGACAAAGTAAATACAGTATTAGAAAAACTCATTCACTTACGATTACATGTTGAGGCGGCGATTGATTTTCCTGAAGAGGAAATTGATTTTCTTGCAGATGGAAAAATTTTAGCGTTATTGGAAGATGTGCAAGCATCAGTGGGTGCAGTACAACAATCAGCACGCCAAGGTCAACTTCTGCGTGAAGGTTTACAAGTGGTGATTGCAGGGAAACCCAATGCAGGTAAATCGAGTTTATTGAATGCATTGGCTGGTGTTGAGCGCGCGATTGTAACGGACATTGCAGGTACAACGCGTGATGTACTACACGAGAAAATAAGCCTAAATGGTTTGCCAATTACCCTGACGGATACAGCAGGGCTGCGTGAAACGGGAGATATTGTTGAGAAGGAAGGTATTCGTCGAGCGATTAAAGAAATAGAAAATGCTGATCTCCTACTCTTGGTTTACGATTTGAGTCAAGGTGAAGATCCGATGCGTTTGGCAGATACTTACTTTGCTAATTATATCGATCCTAAACGCTTAATTTTAATCGCTAACAAATGTGATTTAGTAGATAGTGAAGCTAAAGTTGCTGATCTCCAAGGCTTTAGACACATTACGGTCTCAGCCAAGCAAGAAATGGGTGTTCAATCGCTTGTAGATGCGATTACAGCACATGCAGGCTTTCAGCCTGAAGAAGATACCTTTATTGCAAGAACACGCCACCTAGACGCAATGAAGCGCACTCAATCTTATCTTGCGGAAGCTCGTGAACAACTTGTTGTTTACCATGCAGGAGAGCTTGTCGCAGAATCGTTACGTCTCGCACAGAATGCATTAGGTGAAATTACTGGTGATTTTAGTGCGGATGATTTACTCGGAAAAATCTTTGGCTCTTTCTGTATCGGGAAGTAAACGAGTTTTTATCTGTGGTTTAAAAAGCCCAGTAATGGGCTTTTGGGTTAATTGGCTAAAGGTAACTTGCTTGGCTTAACCATCATCTGCTTTATGAATAAAACAATCAGTAAGATTGAAATTGCAATACAGAACCAAATCACTGCATTTGTAAGCCCAAAATGGTCAGCTAAATATCCTACTGCTAGGATGGGTAGAATCGTTCCGAGATAGCCGATAAAGAGATAAGTAGACATGACGGCGGCTCGATTGTGAGGTGTGGTCATGTGATGAATAAGTCCGAAAGCCCCAAGTAAAGCTAAGCCATGTCCAATCCCAAACAGACCATCGCTTAGGAAAAATAACCAGCTAATTTTAAACTCCATACAAAGGAATAAAGCGATCACGCTCATGAAGCAAGTCATGATACCGAGTAATAGGCTGGATTGCGGTTTGATTGATCTTGAAAAAAATTGTGTCGCAGCTGAAATCAGTAAAATGACAGTAATGGCAGAACCACTAATCAGTGGACCGTGCCAAGGCAAAATGTCTTTAACAAATGAAGGAGATAGTGAGGCGTATAAACTAAATCCTGCAAAAACAGCAAATGCAGTCAAGCTCAGTATAAAAAATTGAGTGCGATCATGTGATTGTGGTGTTAATAATTTGGGAGCAAAATTAAATTTTTGCACATCAAAAGGTATAGGTTTGAGTGTAAATAGACTAAAGAAGCAAAATATTGAACCTATCACAATGGGTACATAAGGTATTACCAAAGGATATGCAAAGAATTCAGCAAAAAATCCCCCAAATAAAGGACCTAACCCAAATCCAACAGCAGTAATGATTGAGCTTAATTGTGGTGCAATTTGTTTATGGGAAGTTGGAACAGTTTGAATAAGCCCAATAAGAGCAGATGTTGTCATCAATCCAGATGCGATACCAATGATAAATCTTCCCCATGAGAGAGACATGACATCACTCGCAAAGATAGACATTAACAAGCCAATGGTGATAAAAATGAGCCCAAGTTGCATAGTTTTTACATAACCAATGGTATTACTGGTTCTGCCCAAAAACAGTAAGGTGGTCAGGCACCCTAGCATGTAGGAAACGAAAATAAAGGTGATATCGCTCGGGTTTAACCCCCATAATTCTTGGTAAATTGGATAAAGTGGGCTAGCAAGCGCTGTTCCAATGGTGCCGATACAGAGTGCGATACATACGAGAATAAAATCTCGCCACGATTGGTTTTCATTCATTATTTGTCTTATAGAACAGCAGTGCTGATACGATGATTCATTAGTCTATGTCGACTGTTAAGCATGAGTCAATTATCTTCAATCAGTTAAAATTCAACTGTCATATTTGGTTTCACGTGAAACAATTTATGAGGTTTAAAATTACATAAAAACTGATCTTTGTAGAAAGTAGAAGATTAGAATAAGCAATAATATCCATCAAACATATGCTCAACTTATGTATAAAAAATTTTTAATCAGTGCTTTACTTGCACTGTCTACAAGTTCTAGCTTTGCGAATATTGAATTGCTTCAGCAGAAAATTAAAACGCAGTATCCAAAATTGAATATTCAAAATTTACAAAAAACTGACATGAAAGGTTTCTATAGCGGATCTTTAGACAATCAGATTATTTATATTGATGAAGAAGCTAAGCATTTATTCTTTGGATCAATGATTCGTATCGAAGATCAAAAAAATCTAACACGTGATTTGGTGCTGAAACATAATTCAGTCGACTTTAAACAACTTCCACTTCAAGATGCCATTAAGACTGTAAGGGGGAATGGTAAGCGTCAGCTCGCGATCTTTTCTGACCCAAATTGCCCATATTGTAAGACGCTTGAAAATAATTTAAGCCAGTTAAAAGATGTGATAATTTATACGTTTATGTATCCAATTAAATCTCAATCGATCCAGCCCTCTAAACAAGTTTGGTGCTCCGCAAACCGTGAGTTTGCATGGAATGCCCTTTTACAAAAGAATCAACAACCAACAGCCCAAGCTGATTGTTCAAACCCTATTGAACGAAATTTGGAACTTGGACGTCGTCTAGGTGTTCAAGGAACGCCAGCAATTATTTTTGAAAATGGATTTAGGGTAACAGGCGCTTATCCAGCTTCAGAAATTGAAAAAATTTGGAAAGAGCTGAACTTGTAAAATCTAGGTCATAGGAATGAAAAAGCACCTTAACAAGGTGCTTTTTTTGATTAAGATTTTTTGGTAACGAGGTTATAAATAAACAGAACGATAATTGCGCCTATGACTGAAGCAATAAAACCTGCCGATGAACCTTCGGGATAAATATTAAGAAGGCGTCCACCATATGTAGCAAGTAATGAACCAGCAATACCTAATAACGTCGTGACAATGAAACCTGCTTTATCGTCACCAGGATGAATTGCGCGAGCAATTAAACCTGCTATAAAACCGATAAGAATAGCTCCAATAAGTGAAAACATACTTGTTCTCCTTTTTATCATGAATTTTTATTGTGTCGCTCAAATATAGTTGATTATGTATTGATGTTTGAAAAGAAGAATCACGCTACATGTTGTTGTTATTTTGTTGTTTATAAAAAAAGTGGCATATGCCACTTTCTTAAAAAAACATTACAGACCGATTTCACCAATGAATGGAATATGACGGTATTTTTGATCGTAATCTAGTCCATAACCTACGATAAATTTATCTTCAACTTCAAATCCTAGAAACTCTACTTCCAAGTCGATCTCTCTTCGAGAAGGCTTACTGATCAGCGTGCAAAGTTTGATAGAGTTTGGCTCACGAGTTTCAAGGATTTCTACCACTTTACTCAGCGTATTGCCTGAATCGATGATGTCCTCTACGACAAGAACATCTTTACCACGAATTTCACCATCAAGGTCTTTTAGAATTTTAACATCACGACTAGAAGTCGTTCCACTGCCGTAACTTGAAACTGTCATAAAGTCGAGTTCGTGTGGTTTTTCAATGGTGCGGCATAGGTCTGCCATGAAAATCACTGAACCGCGAAGTAAGCCTACAAGAACCAATTCTCGATCACTATTTGCATAGTGAGCATTAATTTGATTACCAAGTTCATTAACTTTCGCTTGAATTTCTTCAGCGGAAATCAACACTTTCATGTCAATGGTCATGGGTAGATACCTAAAACAACAATTCTAAAATTAAAAAAGGTGTTGACCTGCAACACCTGAAATATGCTTCAATTTTAAAACATATCCCAGAATGTTGCACCCTTTTTAAAAAAACGAAATGTAACCTAATGGTTTTTTAATGCGCATCACGTTTAAGCACGACAGCACAAACTAAGAATACAGCACCAATCAACACATATTTTTTAATTGGGTGTTGTGGTTGAGTCTGAGCATTAGGATGCTGATTGTTGATATGCTTTTTGTCCATAAATATAAGTCGCCTCAATATTTCGATCATCACCCATGGTAAATAATGCGAAAAGAGCATCTTCAATATTTTTAGCGCGCTGTTGTCTTAATGCTTGTAATGCAGTGGCATTCAAATTTAATACAACAAAATCCGCTTCTTTTCCAATATTAAAGTTACCAAGTTTATCCTCGAGCGCTAATGCTTTTGCTCCACCTAGGGTCGCATGATAAAGCGATTCAAATGCAGATAATTTGTCGCCTTGGAGTTGCTGAACTTTATAGGCTTCATTCAACGTTTGAAGCTGATTAAATGAAGTCCCCGCACCGATGTCAGTGCCAAGACCGACTTTGACTTGTTTATCCCAGGTTTTTTTCAATGGAAACAATCCACTTCCTAGAAAGAGGTTTGAAGTCGGGCAGAAGGCGATTGCAGAATTTGTTTGATGCATGCAATCCCATTCATGCTCTTCTAAATGAACGCAGTGAGCAAAAACAGATTTATTGCCTGTTAATCCATAGTGGTGATACACATCTAAATAGCCATTTTGCTCAGGAAAAAGCTCTTTCACCCAAGCGATTTCATTGGTGTTTTCACTCAAATGAGTATGAATATATACATCAGGATATTCAGTTTTTAACTGCCCTGCTCTTTTTAATTGTTCTGGTGTAGAGGTAGGCGCAAAGCGAGGCGTAATGGCATAAAGGTTTCGACTTTTACCATGCCATTTCTCAATCAATTCTTTGCTATCTGTATAAGCAGTTTCAGCGGTGTCTGTCAGTGCTTCAGGTGCATGACGATCCATTAATACTTTGCCCGCAATCAAACGCATTTGGTATTGTTCTGCCGCTTCAAATAGTGCATCAACAGACTCTTTGTGAACTGTACAAAAAACCAATGCAGTCGTTGTGCCGTTTTTTAGCAGCTCATTGACAAAAAAGTGTGCAATTTGGTCTGCATAAGCTTTGTCTTGAAATTGGATTTCTGTAGGAAAGGTATAAGTATTCAGCCATTCGAGTAATTGTTCGCCATACGCACCTACCATTTCAGTTTGAGGAAAGTGAATATGCGTATCGATAAAACCAGGAACAATCAGTTGATCTGGGTAATGCTCAACTTGAATAGAGGATTCAAGCTGACAGAGCTGTTGTTGCCCATCTTCCCAACGACCAAACCATTGAATTTTACCCGCTTGAGTAATCAATAAACCATCTTCTACGTAACGCACTTGGTCGTGAATTTCACGCGCTTGGGCAACCGTATTCTGAATATCTAGGAAGCGACCGCGAATCGCCGTCGATGCAACTACAGAAGACATTTAAAACCTACACTTTTAATTTTTTCGGTTGATTGTAACTGATCTATCTTAATTAAACTGTATATCGTTTGCTGAGCCCCCACTCTGCGAGAATACGACGATAAGTAGTCGAAGATCGATCAGCCTCAAAATGCGCTTCCATCATTAAATCAAGTGGTAATTCTTCAGGTTTTTGCGATTCTACGATATCTTGGTCTTCGGCAAAAATTTGGGCATTAAAATCATAGACTGCTTGTAAATCTCCAGTCTGATCAAAATTACGCGTCAAAGGAACAAATAATCTGGTTTGATGGACTGATACAGGACAACACGCATTCAAGATTTTTAAAATCCCATTGTCTGGAAAATCTACAGTTAATATCGCTGAAAATGGTGGGTAAATATCAAAAGTCCTTTTCCATTCAAAACCTTCTGGTTCTAGGTGTTTCAAAGCATGCGGGTAATTACTGACACCACTAATATAAATTGTTTTTAAGCCATAGTCTGTTCTCTCAGTATGGTATTTCGGTACAACTGGGTTGTTTCGATCTGCAAAAGCTTCGTGATGCACCCATGCAAAGTGAGCTACATCAATGAATCCTTCGAGTTGACGACCTGCTGAACCTGCAATATCAACGTACGGAGGTAAAATAGACTGATGATCAGGATGATCCCAAGTGTCAAGTTGAGGAATATTATTGTGTTGAAAATCACGTCCATGCAAGCTAGTCCAGACCAGTCCATATCTCAAAATTACTGGAAATTGGGTTAAGCTAAAACGGTCAGATATCTTAGTTAAATCAGGTTGAGCAGGAATTTTCGTACATTTCCCTGCAAGGTCGAATCTTAGCCCGTGATATCGGCAAATAATTTCTTCACCCTCTACCCATCCTTTGCTTAGAGGTACACCTCGATGAGGGCAGATATCACGCACTAATCGAATTTCCCCCTTGTCAGTTTGGTAAATCGCCATTTTTACATCAAGTAAAGTGACCTGATGTGGTGTGGTTGAAACATCTTGAATACGAGCCACTGGATACCAATATTGCGCGAGAATCTCCCAATCTTGTAAGTCGAAACTACATTGGCAAGGTGCACTGAGTGGATTTAATGCGGGAATCATATTCATCGTCATTTCCTAAAAAAAAGAGCTCCGAAGAGCTGCGCTAAATTTACTGAGCTTTTTCTTTGGTGATGATGCAAGATCTTTGCCAACCGCCTCTTAGCATTTAAAATTGGAGAGCTAAGTGGAAATGTTAAATTCTAATCAAAAGATATAAAGTGAATTTACTCATGAACTTATATGAGAAATTAAGCCATTTAATACGATCTAATGCAGATATTTGTGAACTTTTACAGTATTTACGGCAGATTGATAGTGCGGCCTATTTTAGTGCGGGCTTGATTCGAAATTGGATCTGGTCTTATTTACATAATCAAAATTATTCCATTTTTGAAACTGAAATTGATGTCATTTATTTTGATCCTTCAGAAAAAATGGATGAGAGACGAAATTATTTAAAGGGTGCACTTCAACATAGATATCCTAATATTCATTGGGACATTACAAATCAAGCTCTGGTACATCATTGGTACAGAACTGATGAAGGTGCTCAAATTGATCCATATACTTCAGTACATCATGCTATGAGTTTTTGGCCAGAAACGGCAACCGCAATCGCTATCAAATTAATGGAGAATAATCATATTGAAATCCTCGCAGCTTTGGGGCTTGAAGATTTATTTACTTTAAAATTAAGGTGGAATGATCGTTTGGTTTCACGTGGAGTCTTTGAACATAGGCTTAAGTCAAAATGTTTTTTGGAACGATGGCCTAAGTTAAGCGTTGTGAATTAGATGGCTCATCTAAGGATATAAATAAAGCCTTCAGATGAAGGCTTTATTGAATTCAACAAAGTTTGACCTTATAAGGTCATTTGATGATGTTTTTTACTATAACGGATTGAAAGCCATGCAGTAATTGAAAGGACAATCACGATAAAACTTAATGAAATCCAAATTGGCATATGAAATACGTCAAGCATAAGCATTTTGAAACCGATAAAAATTAAAATAGCCCCAAGTCCATAAGGTAAATAATGCATTTTTGAAGCGGCTCCAGACAGTAAGAAAAACATAGCCCGTAGACCGAGGATAGCCATCAAGTTAGCTGTAAGGACGATAAAAGGATCAGTGGTGACCGCAAAAATCGCTGGAATAGAATCGACTGCAAAAATAACATCAGATGCCTCGACTAAAATTAGCACTAAAAATAATGGGGTTGCCCATAGAACGCCATTTTGCCTTACGAAAAACTTATTTCCTTCCAACTGTGGAGTAATTCGCATGTGTTTACGTAGCCATTTTAGAATGGCCATATCTTCAATATTTGGATCATCCTCTTGTCCTTTAAGGAATTTAAATCCAGTGTATACAAGGAAAGCACCGAAGATATAGAGGATCCACGAAAATTCCTGAACGAACCACGCACCGATAAAAATAAAAATTGTTCTGAGAATAATAGCGCCTAATACACCATAAAGGAGTAATTGACGTTGAAGTGCAGGAGGTATAGCGAATGCAGCAAAAATCATTAGCCACACAAAGACGTTATCAATTGCAAGCGACTTTTCCAGTAAGTAGCCGGCAAAATATTCCATAACTTTCGTATTGGCTACGTTTATACCAGCGGTATTTTCTAGATATAGCCATAGTCCACCACCAAAAAGTGTTGCGACAGTGACCCATGCAATACTCCAATAAGCAGCAGTTTTAACTTTAACTTCTTGACCTTCTTTTTGTTTAAAACCTAGAAAGTCAATTAAGAGCATAATCGTGACGATGCCAAAAAAAATGACATAAAGCCAAATATTGCCTATGGTTTCCATAGTGATCTCCAATACTGGCAATTGATTTTGGCATAAAAAAACCTCGATCAGTTGCCAGATAATAATTCTGAAACAACATGATCAAGGTCTTGCCTACACCATTTTGATTATGCATTTTAGATAATCGAAATGATGCTCAGATACCGACTTTTTTCAAAGTGTAATGACGATATTCTGACACAGTATTTAAGTACTGTTGGAGGAGGCTACTCCCCTTGTTCAAATTTGATAATAAATTACGTTGAAATCGTTTCATTTGATTTCGAGTGCACAAAGGATGACACACTTATAAGTTGTGTGCAAATTATTTAAATGGGTTATTAAATTTGTCTTTAAAAATTGAAATTAATAAGATTATTGCAATGATGATCAATACTGCAATTGATATTAAATAGATATCCATTTCATTTACTCACTAATTTTTTAACAATAATAATACATTTATATGGTAAAAAAATAACATTTAATGATTATGACTGACAATATATATTTTTGTTTTTTATAATATTTCTTTTTTTAAAATAAATTAAAGTTTTGAATTTGTAATTGATAGACAAGTTTGTCCCATTTTTTCATAGTGTTATGTAAATATGTCGTTCTAATCTATATTTAATAACGAATGATAGGATAATGATAATGTTAGAAATTAAACATCAAGAAAATGGATCAAAAGGTGAGTTTTTTATTGGTGAAGATGGCCATCATTTAGCTGAAATGACTTATTCATGGGCAGGTGAAGATAAATTTATTATTGATCATACTTGGGTTGATGATTCATTAAGAGGGCAAAACGTAGGACGTCAACTTGTTGACCGTGCGGTGGAATTAGCTCGTCAAAAGAATGTTAAAATCTTACCGCTTTGTCCATTTGCTAAATCTGTTTTCAACAAAGATGAAGCAATCCACGATGTTCTGTTTAAATAAAATCATACAGTGAGCAGTTTTATGCAGTTTGAACATATCGATAGTGTGAAAGGCGGTGAGTTTTATCTCACGGACGCAGATCAATCAAGAATTGCAGAAATCAGCTATCGTTACCAAACTCCACAGATCATTATAGCGGATCATACTTGGGTCGATGATCGTTTACGTGGACAAGGAACTGCAAAGTTATTGTTAGATCGACTTGTAGAATTTGCTCGTACAGAAAAATTAAAAATTGTTCCAACTTGCTCTTATGTGGTTGTCATGTTTAAGCGTTTTCATAATGAGTATCATGACGTTATCGCTTAAATATAAAAAAAG
>NZ_JFYL01000046.1 GCF_000632455.1 Acinetobacter sp. Ver3 | reverse complement strand
ATGCTCTTAACTTTATGCGTATTCATAAAATTCAGCGCATAAAAAAAGAGAACCAAAGGTTCTCTTTTTTTCGAATAATCTAAACTTTAGATTATTGAGCAGCAGAAGCAGCAGCAGTAGCGTCAGCAGCAGCGTCAGTAGCTTCAGCAGCAGCATCAGTAGCTTCAGCAGCAGCAGCGTCAGCTTGAGCAGCAACTTCAGAAGAAGCTTCAACAGCAGCAGCGTCAGCAGCTACAACAGCTTCAGAAGCAGCTTCTACAGCTTCAGATGCAGCAGCGTTTGCATCAGCAGCAGCTTCTTCAGTTTTTTTAGCACAACCAACGAAAGCTAAAGTAGTAGCAACGGCAGCAGCAATAGCAATTTTTTTGAATAACATGGCATCACTCTCATTAAAATAAATTGAGACAAAAAACCCGGTTAGTCTGTTGTGTGCTTTTATTATTCCTAACGTTAGTAAGGTTAATAACGCATGGAGCAGCCTAACTGGTATGCCGACATGCTATCACTGAGTATTTTGAATTACTACTAGGCGAAATGAAAAAATGCTTAAAAAATGAGAAATTTGACCCTATTTTTAACAGAAAATTACAATCATTTTTGCATTTTGAATTGGAGAAATACTAAGTAAATACTTAAAAAATAAAGGGAATTAAAATACAAGATGATAAAAATCACATACTTGCAAGAAAAGTTACATTCAAAAGTTAGTATTGTGTATTTATGTAAATGGTGTCAACCCAAATAAAAGGCCATCAATAAATGATGGCCTTTTGCGTATTAGTTGGCAGCTTTGCGTTTCATTTGATCGAAGAAATCATCATTGGTCTTGGTTTCCTTCATGCGATCAAGTAAGAATTCCATCGCAGCAAGTTCGTCCATAGGATGGAGAAGCTTACGTAAAATCCAAACCTTACGTAGTTTATCTTCATCCATGAGGCGTTCTTCACGACGTGTACCAGATTTCTTGATATTCATCGCAGGGAATACACGTTTCTCAGCAATACGGCGATCAAGCGTAATCTCTTGGTTACCTGTACCTTTGAATTCTTCGTAGATGACTTCATCCATTTTACTGCCAGTTTCAATTAAAGCAGTAGAAATGATCGTAAGTGAACCACCTTCTTCGATATTACGTGCAGCACCGAAGAAACGTTTTGGACGTTCTAAAGCGTGGGCATCAACACCACCAGTTAAAACTTTACCTGATGATGGAATAACTGTGTTATATGCACGTGCTAAACGTGTAATTGAGTCAAGCAAAATAACAACGTCTTTTTTGTGTTCTACCAAACGTTTTGCTTTTTCAATCACCATTTCAGCGACTTGAACGTGACGTGCAGGTGATTCGTCAAATGTTGAAGCAACAACTTCACCACGAACGGTACGTTCCATTTCTGTTACTTCTTCTGGACGCTCATCAATGAGAAGAACGATTAGGAAGCATTCAGGATTATTACGAACAATAGATTGAGCAATGTTTTGGATCAACATTGTCTTACCAGCTTTGGGTGGTGCAACAATAATTGAACGTTGACCTTTACCAATTGGAGCAACTAAATCGACAACACGCGCAGTTAAATCTTCAGTCGAACCATTTCCTAACTCCATCACTAATTGTTCAGTTGGGAATAAAGGCGTTAAGTTTTCAAAAAGAATCTTATTGCGAGAGTTTTCTGGCGTGTCGTAGTTAATTTGATTCACTTTTAAAAGTGCAAAATAACGTTCGCCTTCTTTTGGTGGACGAATCGTACCTGTAATCGTATCGCCAGTGCGCAAATTGAAGCGGCGAATTTGAGAAGGGCTGACATAAATGTCATCTGGACCCGCAAGGTAAGACCCTGCTGCAGAACGTAAAAAACCGAAACCATCAGACAGAATTTCAAGAACACCATCGCCGAAAATTTCTTCACCATTCATAGCATGGCGTTTCAAAATGGCAAAAATAATGTCTTGCTTACGGTTACGTGCCATTCCTTCAAGGCCCATGAACTCAGCAATTTTGATGAGTTCGCCTATCGGTTTTTTCTTGAGTTCAGTTAAGTTCATAAATGGTCGATTGAATTAAAAGGAAGTGTGGAACACAGATAGAATAGAAGCAAAAGACATCCGCAGTGCAAGAAAAGAGCAGCAATTGATTTGCACAATAACAAACTCAGAATCTAGTAAGTTCTTTCGAGGAGAAATGTGTAAACAATTTCTTTAGCCGAGCGGCGATCTTATGTTTTGTGTATTGTAAGAAACGAGGAGAAATTGTCCAAGTGTTTCTTGATCATGCAATATAAGTGAGATATGGCTCTTTGTCAATTTTACCGTCAAAAAAAGCGCCAAAAATTTGACGCTTTCAAAGCCATTAAAATTGAAAGAATTAGATATTTTCTTCAATAAAAGCTGCAAGTTTAGATTTAGGAGCTGCACCAACTTGTTGAGCAACAACTTCACCATTTTTAAACATCAATAAAGCTGGGATATTACGAATATTGTAATTTACAGCAGTTTGTTCGCATGAAGTTACGTCAACTTTTACGATTTTAACTTTACCTTCGTATTCAGTTGCTAAAACTTCAAGTACAGGAGCAATAGCTTTACATGGCGCACACCAGCCTGCCCAAAAATCAACAAGAACTGGCGTGTCAGAATTTAAAACGTCAGCTTCAAAATTAGCATCAGTTGTATTAACGATATTAGCAGACATGGAATTTGCTCCGAATAATTTTTTGAAAACGGTCTATCTATGTATATAAGTATTACATAGACCACTTTAACAAAGTAGGGGATAGGGTTTATTTTCGGACTAAATTCTGTAAATGTCTAATTGATGCTCACGATTTCCATGATCGGTGTAACACAATTGTCATATATGATGATTTTTTAAATAGTCGTTAAATTGACTAAATAAATGGCTTTTAAATTACAGTTATGTGAATTAATCTAGGCACAATTCTGGTTGAACTTAGCGCAACAATGTCTGATTTTTTGATTGATGAAGAACTCCTTGCAGCCATTGATATGGGCTCAAACAGCTTCCACTTGGCGATTGCTCGAGTTGATCATGGTGAGGTAAAAAAAGTCGCATCGATGTCTGAAAAGGTCCAATTGGCCGCAGGTTTAGATGAAAATAAAAATTTGACAGAAGCTGCTCAACAACGTGGTTTAGCATGCTTGGCTCGATTTGTAGGGCGCCTAAGTTCAGTCCAATCGAATCGTTTAAGAATTGTGGCCACCAATGCTTTGCGCCAAGCTAAAAATGGGCATGAATTCATTCAAAAAGCAGCTGAAATTCTGCCTAAACCTATTGAAATTATTGCTGGTCGTGAAGAAGCACGCTTAATTTATTTAGGTGTATCACATACTATGGCGAACAGCGGTCGCCGTTTGGTGATTGATATTGGTGGTGGCTCGACTGAGTTAATCATTGGTGAAGAGTTTGAGCCGATTCATACTGAATCCGTGCAAATGGGATGCGTTGCATTTACGAAGGCCTATTTTGCAGACGGAGATATTAATCCAAAAGCTTTCGATCGTGCGGTGACTGCCGCACGCAAAGAAATCTCGGGTATCGCGACTACTTACCGTGCGGCAGGATGGGATACTGTTGTTGGTTCAAGTGGAACCATTAAAGCCTGTCGTCAAATTGCGGTAAATATGGGTTGGAGCGATGATCAGGAAAACTTGACGCGAGAAGGCTTGGAAAAACTTAAAGATAAGTTACTCAAATACAAGCATATTTCAGACATGGAATTTGAGGGTCTTAAGGAAGATCGTCGTGCAGTCCTACCTGCGGGTATTGCGATTTTATACGCTGTATTTGAAGTTCTTCAAGTTGATAAGCTGGTCTATTCAGATGGCGCCTTACGAGAAGGTGTAATGTATGATTTACTCGGGCGCTTCCAGCATGAAGATATTCGAGATCGTAGCGTACAAGCCTTGATGGGGCGTTATGGTGCTGATCAAAAACAAGCAGAACGTGTTGTTGAAACGGCTCAACAATTATTTGATAGCGTGGCAGGAACGCTTGGTCTAAATAATGACGATAGTGATTTGCTACGTCGAGCAGCTTATCTTCATGAAATAGGTTTAGCCATTAGTCATAGTGGTTATCATCGTCATGGCGCATATTTGCTTCAGCATTCTGACATTGCTGGTTTTTCACAAATTGATCAAAATCATTTGTCACATTTGGTCGCTCATCATCGCCGTAAATTGCGTGCTGAAGCAAAAAATGATGTGACGAAAGTCGGTGGAATTAAACTTGTCTATCTATGTTTGCTCCTTCGTCTCGCAATTTTGCTGAATCACAGCCGAAGCGATGAGATGCTTCCTGCCATTGAATTAAAGATATTAGATGAGCAACAATGGCAACTGAAAGTTTCTGGTGATGCAAAACAATGGCCTTTGTTGGTTGCAGAGCTGCATGATGAGCAGGTGCAATTTAAACATTGGGATATCGTTTTGAATATTCAGTCGGAACAATTTATTGGCTAACAGAAGCTGATAAGCGAATTTTATTAGTTAACTACGTCATAGTTAATTTAGGGATATTCATCGACTTATGAAAAATAAAGCTGCTCAATCTAAAGCATGGAAAACGGTTCAAATTGCGCGTCATCCAGATCGCCCACAATTTTTAGATTATGTGAGCGAAATTTTTACAGAATTTGATGCACTTCATGGTGACCGTTTATATGGTGATGATGGTGCAATGGTTGGCGGTTTAGCACGTTTTAATGGTCAGGCTGTGATGGTGGTTGGTCAACATCGTGGTCGTAGTACACGTGAAAAGTTACAGCATAATTTTGGGATGAGTAATCCAGAAGGCTATCGCAAGTCTCAGCGTTTACTTGATATGGCTGAACGATTTAATCTTCCAGTTTTCACATTTATTGACACCATGGGTGCATACCCTGGTGTAGGTGCTGAAGAGCGTGGACAAGCAGAAGCAATTGCTACGAGTCTAGCTCAACTCTCAAGTTTAAAAGTACCTGTCATCGCGACTGTTCTAGGCGAGGGTGGTTCTGGCGGCGCATTAGGCATTGGCGTTGCAGATCGTGTGATTATGCTTTCTCACAGTATTTACTCTGTGATTTCACCTGAAGGTTGTGCCTCAATTCTTTGGAAAACTGCTGAAAAAGCTGAGCAAGCGAGTGAAGCGCTTGCACTCACTGCAGATAAACTGAAAGAACTTGGTATTGTCGAGTATGTTGTAGATGAAGGTGAGGGTGCTCATCTTCAGCCAGACGTAGTCATGGATAAATTAAAACATGTGTTACAAGCTGCACTTGATGAGCTTGTTCCAATGGATGCAAATGCAAGATGCGAAGCACGTTACCAACGTTTAATGAAGTTTGGCAGCGACAATTCAGGTCTAGCTTCTTAAAACAAATTGCCAAATTTGGTGATGAACACACGTTCTTAGTGGGATGCAGTGGCGGCATGGATTCCATGCTGTTGCTGTATGTCATGTCTCAATTAATTCCCCAAAAAATCCGTGCGATTAATATTAACCACCAGTTGCAATCTGCAAATCAGGAATGGGCTGAATTCGTCCATCAATTTTGTATGGCAGCGCACATCCCTGTGGTTCTCGAGACAGTTCAAATTGCTGAAGGGAATTTGGAACAGCAAGCTCGAGCAGCACGTTATCAAGCTTTTAAACATCATTTATCCGACACAGATATTTTAGTACTGGCACATCATCAGCAGGATCAAGCTGAGACCGTATTATTACGTTTGTTCTCTGGTGCTGGAATACAGGGATTGTCCGCGATGAAATTATTAGATTCACGTGAAGACATCATTATTTGGCGACCATTATTGAATCTCAGTCGTGAGCAGATTTGCCAATGGGTAGAACAACTCAAATTGCCCTACGTGGATGACCCGACCAATTTTGATACGCACTATGATCGAGCTTGGTGCCGTCATGAGCTTTGGAATATTTTGCAAAGCCGATTCCCTAAAATGCAACAGGCGATTGTGAGAACCAGTGTGTTGATGCAAGATGCGGATGAAATTTTGCAAGAGATTTTACAACAGGATTTGGCGTTCTGTGGCGATGATGATCATCTAGATTTACGACAACTCAATCAATTAAGTTTAGCAAGAAGAAGACAACTTTTATCAAATTGGATGAAAGGTAAGGATCAATACCGTCCTGCATTTGAGATGGTAGAGCGATTGACTGAAGAAGTTATTTTGGCGAAACCTGATGCACAAGCAGCATTGCATTGGAATGGACAATATTATGTTCGTTTCCGAAATATCTTATATCGAGTTGCTAAGGATGAATACTTAGCAGAATCAAACACAACTGATTCGGAAATAAAATTTGAAATCCAGCAAGTTGTTAATTTAGCTTCGGGTCAATTTAAGATCTGCCAACATCATGAAGAGTGTGGTCTGCGTACAGAACTTTTAAATCAGTCTCTGACATTGCATTATCGTCAAGGTGGGGAAAAAGTCCATTTGCATGGACGTGTGGGGAAATGGCCATTAAAAAAAGCAATTCAAGAGGCACAAATTTTTCCATGGAAGCGTCATACTATTCAAATTTTAAGCTTAGATAATGTTATGCTTGGTGTTTTCACGCCAAAAGGGTTTTGGCTGGCTGAATCAGAATATTGTGAAGTCGGTGGTTGGCAGCCAAAGTTAGTTTCATCGCTATAAAATCAAGGTTGAGAGTCGTTCATGAGTGTTGCGTTAAACTGTAATATTTGTTTCATTGGTGGTGGTAATATGGCTCAAGCCCTAATTGGAGGGTTGATTAGTCGTGGTTTACCAACAACGCGTATTACAGTTTCCGATCCTGTAGAACGTGTGAGAGAGTTATTAAAAGAAAAAGAAATTCAAGTTACAGACAATAATGAAGACGCGATCCAAAATGCTGATGTTGTTGTTCTGGCGGTGAAACCACAAGTACTGGCACAAGTTCTTAAACCGTTAAAAGATAAATTTGAGAATAAGTTAATTGTTTCGATTGTAGCAGGAGCTGAAATTGCAACGATTGCTGCATTAACGGGGACGGAGTTTATCGTTCGTGTCATGCCTAATACACCTGCATTGGTTCAAACAGGTGCCCATGGTTTATATGCTCATGACGTTGTTGACCAAGCAAAGCGTGAATTGGCAAGTCAGATTTTAGCTGCAACAGGCTTAACACTTTGGGTAAACTCAGAAGAGCAAATTGATGCAGTAACTGCGGTATCGGGGTCAGGTCCAGCGTACTTTTTCTATATGATGGAAAGTATGATTCGTGCTGGGAAAAATTTAGGCTTGGATGAGAAAACTGCAACAGCATTAACGCTACAAACAGCTCTCGGTGCTGCACAAATGGCGATCACCAGTTCTAATACGCCATCTGAACTGCGTAGAAATGTGACATCACCAAATGGTACAACTCAAGCGGCCTTGGAAGTTTTTGATCGAGCGCAAATTTCACAGAATATTCAAGCTGCTCTTGCGGCTGCAAAAAAACGCAGTCAGGAGCTCGCTCAGGAATTAAGTGATAGTTCTAAATAACTAAATTTTAGGAAAATTGAAGTATGGGTGCGAGCTCTGCGCTATTTTTTGACATTATCATTAATGTTGCGATTTTATTGGTATTTTTCCGTTTTTTAATGCAATTGGCGGCAGTCAGTCCATATAACCCTGTTGTGCTATCGACAGTGAAAGCAACTAAAATTGTAGATGTGTTTGGACGAATCTTGCCAACTGTGGCACAGGGGCGTGTAAATCTAGCAGCTTTAGTGCTGATCGTGTTGTTGTATTTTCTTAAGGTATTTGGCTATAAATATTTAAATGCCTTACCAACAGGCGATGTATTGTACTTTATTGGTTCAACAGTACTTTCAATGTTGCAGGCATTAATTTCAATTCTTAAATATTTACTGTTCGCTTACATCATATGTAGTTGGATTTTGATGTTTTCACAAACACGTTCACCTTATATTGAAGTGATTCAAGAATTAGCTGAACCGATGTTGGCACCATTCCGTAAAGTAATGCCAAATTTAGGGATGATTGATCTATCTCCAATCCTTGCATTCTTTACACTTTATATTGCTGAAATCATGTTGAAATCAATTGGTTAAATCTAGATTACGGATTTAAACAATCTCATAAAAAAGGACTCATTTGAGTCCTTTTTTACAATCTAAGAATCTTAGAAATTAGTGCGCTTCGCCCCAGTTTTTCCCTTTGCCGACTTCAACAACAAGTGGCACAGAGAGTTGAACAACGCCTTGCATTGCATCTGCGATTTTAATAGCGATCTCGTCAGCGATCGCTTCATCTACCTCAAACACTAATTCATCGTGAACTTGCAATAATAATTTGGCCTGATCTTTAGGTAAAATTTTATCTACTTCGATCATTGCCATTTTTATAATCTCCGCAGCAGAACCTTGAAGAGGCGCATTAATTGCAGCGCGTTCAGCTGCCTTTCGAATCATCATATTGCGCGCATCGATATCTGGTGTGTATAAGCGTCGCCCTGTAATGGTTTCAACAAAGCCTTGTTCTAATGCGACTTGTCGTGTGCGTTGCATATATTCATAAATGCCAGGATAGCGATGGAAATATTGTTTAATGTAATTTTGAGATTCTTCGCGTGTGAATCCCAACTGACGTGTTAAACCAAACTCAGACATGCCATAAAGTAATCCAAAGTTGACTGCCTTGGCTTGGCGACGTTGATCATTGGTTACATCATCCAAAGCAATATTTAATACTTCTGCTGCAGTACGGCGATGAACATCTTGGCCGTGATTAAACGCGTCAACTAAAGCCTCATCTTGTGAAAAATGTGCCATAAGACGTAGTTCAATTTGTGAGTAATCGGCAGCAAGTAAAACCCGACCTTCAGGTGCAACAAAAGCTTTTCGGATTTGACGACCGATCTCTTCGCGAATTGGAATATTCTGAAGATTAGGATCAGTAGAAGATAATCGTCCAGTTGCGGTTAAAGCTTGATGGTAGCTGGTATGAACACGATGACTTTCGTTATTGGCTTGTTTGATTAAACCGTCAGTATAGGTACTTTTTAATTTAGACAAGCCACGATATTCTAAAATAAGTGCAGCGATCGGGTGATCAATTTTCTCAAGAATGCTTTCGCTGGTACTGTATTGACCTGTTGAAGTTTTCTTACCACCTTTTAAACCTAACTTATCAAAAAGAATATCACCCACCTGCTTAGGTGAGCTGACATTAAAAGGATGACCAGCGATTTCGATAATCTGATTTTCTAACTCTAGAATTGTATTAGAAAATTCTTGACCCAATTGATCGAGGAAACTCAAATCGAGCTGAATTCCATTTTCTTCCATCGTCGTCAGAACTGCAGCTGTCGGCATTTCGATTTGATGAAGAATATTGAGAAGCTCTGGGATTTCTTTAAGCTTACGCTCCAATACCTCATACAAACGATAGGTTACATGGGCATCTTCAGCGGCATAATGCGCTGCTGTTTCGATTTCAATTTGATTAAAGGTTTTTTGTTTAGCACCTTTGCCCGCCACTTGTTCGTAAGTGGTGGTTAAGTGGCTAAGATAAACGCGCGCAACGTCATCCATACCATGGCGCGTCGCCACAGCATTGAGCACGTACGAGGCAAGCATGGTGTCAAAGTACCAGCCTTGTAAATGAATTCCATGATTTTCGAGAATATGAGCATCATATTTTAAATGATGACCAATCTTCTCAATCTCAGCGTTTTCTAAAATTGGTTTGATTTGCGCAAGAATAGCGTCGCGATCCAATTGCTCTGGAGCACCTTCATAGTCGTGAGCAAGCGGAACGTAATATGCATCTTGGGCATCAAATGCCACAGAAAAGCCTACCATCTCTGCAACACGATAATCTAAACTTGTGGTTTCAGTATCGAAAGCAAAGCGTTTCTCAGTAGTCAATCTTTGAAAGAGTTTTTCCCAATCCGCTGGTGTTAAAACGGTATGGTAAGTTGCCTCGCCAAGCTGATCATCTACACTAGTTTGAACCGCTTGGTCTTCGATTTTCGATGTTGCAGTACTCGGTTTTGCGATAACTTGACTTGATTGTTTATACGCAGCACTATTTGGATTGTTGGGATGATCTAGAGACTGAAGTTGATTTCTAAACTCAAGTTCGGTGTAAAGCTGACGTAACTCTGCAACATTTGGATCTCGGAGTTTAAGATCATCGTAGGTCAGATTCATGTCTAAGTCACAAACAATACTTGCTAGCTGATGATCTAGCGCAATACCATCTGCATTGTCTTTAATATTTTGGCCTACTTTGCCTTTAATTTTATCGACATTTTCAAGAATTCCGCCTATTGAACCATATTCATTCAGCAGTTTAGCCGCAGTCTTTGCCCCGATACCAGGAACGCCCATGATGCCGTCAGAGGCATCTCCCATGAGGGTTAAATAATCAATAATTTGGTTCGGCCAAACACCAAACTTTTCAAAAACGCCATTCACATCCATGGGCTTGTCTTTAAAACTGTCTTCAAGTGTCACTTTGTCCGTGACCAATTGAGCCATGTCTTTATCGCCTGTGGAAATCAAGACTTGATAGCCTTCTTTTTCTGCACGTTTTGCCAGCGTACCGATGATATCATCGGCTTCCGCGCCTGGAATGGCATGGAGTGGGATACCTAAAGCGCGTATTAAATTATGTAAATATGGAATTTGTTGAGCGAGTTCGTCAGGCATGCTCGGTCGATCCCCTTTATAGATTGGGGAAAGTTGATGACGGAAAGTTGGTTCAGGTGTGTCAAAAATGACAGCCATGTGTGTAGGTTGAACACGACGCATTAACTTTTGGATAGCAGAAATAGCTCCGCGAATTGCGTTGGTTTGTAAACCTGTTGACGTCGTTAGCGGTGGTAGTGCGTGATAAGCACGAAATAAAAAATATGACCCATCGACCAAGACAAATGGTGGCATTGAAACGTTCCTAATCCAATTAACTTTTTCATTGTACGTGATTTTCAGCAGTTGCGCTGATACAAGATTTGCAATCAAGTGTACAGAATATGCGATGAAAAACGCAAAATGCCAATTCTTGCTGAGGTATCATCAATCTAGCTAAAAAAGGAATGATGTGTATGCTGAAGCAACATAGTGAACTAAAAATGATTTGGTTGATGCTACTCATCATAGTAGCGATCAGTGCTTGGGTTCTAGCGTTGCCGATCATTACGTTTTTATGTGTTGCTGCATTCATCATAAGTGTTATGCAATATGCCCATCATGTTGAAAAACCGCTTACCAACATTGAGCAACAGACTCATTATTCGAAGCAGAATACATCACGATTGCCCTTATATATTTCATCATTTTTTGCACTAATTGGTAGTTTGTTCGATTGGACATGGTTGGTTGGATTAGGTTTAACATTCTGGATTTATTTTTTTCTAAACTGGTTGCGACAACTTGAGGGTCGATTAATTCAAATCGGTGCTTTGCAGGAAAAGCTAATAAAACTAGATCGAGACGATCAGACGAGTACCCCAAGTATTTTACAAGGTTTAGAGGGAATCCAGATAAATCAGCAGAATGATTTGGGTTTTGGGGCGCAAATCAGACGATGGATCTTTCATGGGAATCCTGTCCTGAAAGTTGCGATTACTGTCCTGGTGATTGGGGTCGTCTTATTATTGAGATATATGGTTGAACATTGGACCTTAAGTCTTTCAATCAAACTTTTGGCTGTTGCTGTCATCGCGATCATATGTGTTGCCTTTGGTTATCATATACAGAAAAAAAACCGCGGCTTTGGTCTTGCTTTACAAGGACTGGGTTTTGCGGGATTGTTATTAAGTATTCTATTTGCTTATCACTATGATCTGTTAAATCTCATTAATACGATTACGCTTTACAGCTTGAGCATGCTGTCGTTGGTCATACTGATTTTAAAACAGCGGTCAGTGGAGCTTTCCCTGATGGGAGTTTTGGTTGCTTATATTGCACCGTTCACATTACCTCATGCAGATTTTTCCTCAGCTCAATTACTGTCTTATTATCTAGCGGTCAATTGTGTTGTAGGTGTAATTTGTACATTACATCCATGGAAAATACTCACTCAAATAGCGTTGCTGCTCATTGTTGTTATCGGTGGTGGTTATGCCTTTTTGAATGGCGGTGTTGCAGAGAGATTCGTTTTATCCTGTCTAGTTATTGCACATGCGAGTGTATTTATTTGGTTGGGTTTCAGATTTAACCAGCTCGCTACACATCAAAATCAAGCTCATTTAGGTCAGCGTATTATTGACTCCGCATTGATTTATGTCAGTCCCTTGGTCGCATACGCATTTTTACATCTCATGTATTTAGATCAAAAATCGGTTCAAATTGCCTTGTGTTTGGGTTTTGCATTGACTCACTTTGCGATTTTTAAAGTTGTGCAGCACGCGAAATTTGATACGGCGATTAAACAAAATTATTTAATGTTAGGTTTTATTTTTCTAAGTTTTATCCCGCCGATCTTGATCCCACAAGTATGGAGTGTGATCGGGTGGATTTTTGAAGGACTTCTTATTTTAATTTGGGGCTTGCATCGTGAGTTTAGGGTAGGGCGAACATTAGGTTATGCGTTGTTAGCAGTTGGATTTTTTTCGTATTTATACTATTTGATCGATTTAGCATTAATTCCAAATATCATCCCATGGTTACTAGGTCTAAGTTATATCCTTACGATTGTGGTCTCCAATGTTGTGATGCGTTATCAAAAACAGCTGACACTGTCAGATAAAATTTTCCTGTCTATTTTTTCTTTTTTTGCGAGTCTTTTACTGCTTTATCAAGGTGTGGAAAGTTTTAGTGAACCGATGAGATTAATCTACACACTTGCATTCACAACTGCGATTTATTTTGCTGCTAATTTAGTCTTACAACCGCGCCAAGTAGTCTCATGGTCATGGTTATTACCAAAATGGTTCGGGCTGATTCCTATTGTAGTGTTCGCAGCTATTATGCTGATCGATCAATACACTCAAGGTATCATCGTCTGGCTATCATTTGGTGAGCAAGGCTTGTTTATCTTGGCTTGTTTGGCTCTCAGCTATCTGTGGTTAAAACCAATTTCAAATGCTCAGTATGAAAATGAATGGATCGCCTTTGGTGGACTCGCTTCTTTAGCTTGTGCCAGCGTAGGTGTAGTTTCAATGTCACCTATGATGGGAGTTGTCCTTCTACCGTTGATACTTTATGGCTATAGTTTTTTTAAAACAACAGACTTGAATAAGCTTTGGTTAACAAAGACCAGCCTCATTTTATTGTTGTGCTGGATTGTCAGCTCACAAATTTGGGTGGTAGAAATCTTTTGGAAATATTTTATCCCAATCTTAAACCCTATTGATGTAGTCAGTCTGACTGGTTTGTGGGTGCTTATTCAGGTGCTTCGCAGTCAAATCAGAATGGGGCTAGAGCGAACACTTGGCGCATTCTTGATCTTACTCGCTGTGCTATGGGTAAGTAGTTATGTACTTCTTAGAGCCTTACATTTTTATTTTGCTACACCTTATAACCAGTGGATCATTTGGCAAGATTCTGCAGTGCAATTGGCGTTGACATTATTGTGGGTGGTCATGGCATTCATTGTGATGAAATATGCCGCTGTCATCCATAATCGAGTGGTATGGATGTTTGGTGCAAGTATTTTGGCGATCGTGACTTTTAAATTGGTATTGTTAGATTTATCCCATATCGGCACTCTAAGTCGAGTTTTATCATTTTTAGGCGCGGGAGGATTGATGCTGATTATTGCGTACATCGCCCCAGCGCCAGAGCAAAATCGAGTAGAAGAGACTAATGCTTGATCCTGAGATCAAGCATTAACCTTAATTCATTATAATTTAGGCTCTCTTTTGATTTCCTTAGCATTGGCGTATTGGTCTATTTCCTCATCTGTTAACGAGGGTTGTGGAGGGCGATCAACAAAACCCATTTTAGGTACAGGAATTTCAATATGGTGATCAACAAAACCGTTTCGAATCCGCTCTTGCATTTCATCACGCACTTTTAAAAAGTTTTCCTGTTGGCACCAAATGGCGAATAACAATTCGATTGAAGATTCACGGAATGCGGTTACCGTTACAGCAGGTTTGGGATCTGCTAACACTAAAGGATAGCTGTTTGCCACTTTTAATAAAACTTCTCGTACTTTAATGATGTCTTCATGAAAGTTGATTGCAAGTGTAATGGGGATGCGCCGTATCGGGAATTTAGAAAGGTTGTGTACGGGAGCACGAATTAATTGCTCATTAGGTAAACGGACATAGACATTATCTTGAGTCAGTAATTTGACAGACAGTAAATCAATGGAGATCACTTCACCTTCGATGGTATGTCCACGAATTAACGTAATTTGAATGGTGTCACCAATTTCAAAAGAACCTTCACCAATCAAGAATAAACCGCTGATCAAGTTCGTCGCAGAGGTTTGAGATGCAAAACCCAGCGCTACGGTCAAAATACCAGCGGCACCTAGAAATACACTTAATTTAAAACCTGCTTCTTTTAAACTCGCCATCACAAAGATGAGGAAAATAAAATAAAAAATACCGCGCCGCCATACCAAACGCTGATGAGCATTAAATTTGGCGCCGATCGTTCTCACAAAAGTATTGGAAACGACTCGAGCAAAAAGGAATCCAATAAAGCAAAGCACAATCGCAATAATAATTTCAGTTAGGCGATCCGTATTGATATTGGTAAATATACTTTTGAGGCTATCAGCAATGGTGCCGGTAAGACTATCTGCCATATGCCCCCCTTAGAAGAATGAATCAAACATGTTAAATAAAGTACTACCTGGGGCACGTGCTGGATTGACATAAATTACATCACCAGCCAATGGTGGGGTGCGATTTTCAATACGAATACGTGCTGGTCGATCCATCCCTTCGTGAATGACTTTAATTTGTGACGTCCATAATCGCTCTGTACTTTCACTATAAAACAAAGGCAGGGCAGGAACAGGTACATTCATTCGATCGAAACGGAGTTGATTTCCACTGACATTGTGAAAGTCAATTGGAGTGACTGCACGAAATGCACGTGGACGAAGTTGTTTGAGTTCTGTTCGACCATCAACTGAAGTGGCGTAACACATTTCACCACTGCGTTGATCAGGTCCGAACCATGTATCTTTAGGCATAATGACCGGTATATCGAATAATGGGGTCTTTTGACTTTCGACATAACCTGAAAGCCACAGAGGGGTACTAATATAAAGCGTGCCACGTTGACCAGCTGGAATGTAAATTGGGTCTACAGGACGGATCACCACAGATCGATCTGCAAGACGTGGTATCAATTGAATTTTAGGGTGAGTTTCCCTGAACATGTAACGTTCTACATGCACTGGACGAGGAAATGAAAAATGGGGGTCATCCATTTCCTGCCACTTTTGTTCGTAGTCGTATTGAATTTGAGGACGGTAGTATTCCATGCGCCATTCTTGTAAGCCACGAGTGAGTCGAAAGAGCAATGAACCAAATTGCCAAGCACGCACTTGATTGAGTTCAAAATGCTGCTCACCCCACCATCTTAAAGTCGAAGGGTTTTGCTCAAGTTTCTGATCTAGTGACAATAGGGAATATCCTTAAATAAATTCATTAAAAAACTGTCTTCACGCTGTCAAATGCTTAGAGTACACTCGAGGTAATTTTAATCATGATTATCATCCCTTATGCAAGTACTTAAACAAATACAAATACCGTATAGTTTTGCAAAAAAGCATGGCGTTTTGTTGCGTTATGAAGGGGATCAAGTTTTTATTGTCCGTCGTCAAGATACTGCTTTGGTTGCTTTGCAAGAAGCACGCCGTTACGTGGGGCGTACAGCCCAATATCAATTGGCGACTGAACAAGATTTTAGTCAGTTACTCAGTTCAAGTTATGCTGGCGAGACAGGCGAGTCTCAGCAAGTGGCTGCTGGTTTAGAAGATCATCCTGACTTGTTAAGTTTAGCCGATCAAGTACCTGAAGCAGAAGATCTGATGGATCAGGAAGACGATGCTCCGATTGTTAGATTGATTAACGCATTATTGTCCGAAGCCATTCGAGTGAGTGCATCAGATATACATATTGAAGCTTTTGAAAAAAAGTTATCGGTTCGTTTACGTGTTGATGGGCAACTTCGAGAAATCGTGCAACCACGTCGTGAACTTGCCCCATTGTTAGTTTCACGTATTAAAGTAATGGCAAAACTTGATATTGCTGAAAAGCGAATTCCTCAGGATGGTCGTATCTCTTTACGACTGGCAGGTCGTGAGGTGGATGTCCGTGTTTCGACTTTACCCTCTTCACATGGTGAGCGCGTAGTAATGCGTCTTTTAGACAAGCAAGCAGGTCGTTTAAATATGACCCATTTGGGTCTGATGAAAGATGATTACGAGCGATTAACCCAATTAGTGCATCGTCCTCACGGTATCATTCTCGTGACCGGACCGACAGGTTCTGGTAAAACTACGACACTTTATGCTGCACTCTCGGATTTAAATGACGGATCTAAGAATATTTTGACCGCGGAAGATCCAATTGAATATCAACTTGAAGGTATTGGACAAACTCAGGTTAACACTAAAGTGGATATGACATTTGCGCGTGCATTGAAAGCGATGCTTCGTCAAGATCCAGATGTGGTGATGGTGGGGGAGATCCGAGATTTAGAAACTGCAGAAATTGCTGTGCAAGCATCCTTGACGGGTCACTTGGTATTGTCGACGTTGCATACCAATACTGCGATTGGTGCAGTGACGCGTTTAAAAGACATGGGAATTGAGCCATTTCTTCTGTCGAGTTCTTTAATTGGTGTGATTGCGCAACGATTGGTTCGTACTTTGTGTTCGCACTGTCATAGTTGGCGTGCCGCGGATGACTTTGAAAAAGAAATTTTTAAGAATGTCCATGATGGTACTGCGCTCAATCTGCCTCAACCAGAGGGGTGTGAACATTGTGCGCATACAGGTTTTAGTGGTCGTACCGCCATTTATGAAATCGTCCCTGTTGATGATGGAATGCGCCGTCTGATTCACGGGAATGCTGCAGAGTTTGAAGTTGAAAACTATGCTCGCCAGCAGTCAGGTTCGATACGTGATGATGGATTACGAAAGGTGCTTGAAGGTAAGAGTACATTAGAGGAAGTACTTCGAGTAACAAACGAAGCGGCGGAGTGATTCAGAGATTATTTAATAATTCTCGATAAAACGAAGAAGCGCTGATTTGAAATTAAGCTCGAAAGCTGAGGATTCAACAAAAGAGCCCAATTATAATAGTTGGGCATTTCGCATTCGCATAAGGTAATGAATTACATTAATAAATAAAAATAATTTTGAATAAGGTTTATAAGGTCAATTATAGGAATATTTATGAATTATCTTATGTCAAAACGCCATTACTGTAAGACATCTCACTAAAATTATTTTACAAAATTAAAGATTATGTAATATTTAGATTTTGCAATGTGATAATTTAATTTTGCATTTGGTTTCATACATAATGTGAAAAATCTGTGAAGTATTACCAAATAGATCTAACAATACAAAACAATAGCTATAAAACATATATTTACTAAAAAATAATAAAAACATATGGTTAATTAACATGCGACAGACATTGAACTTGAAGATCTACATTTCTATGTATTCTACATGCTTAACTATAGAGAATGATCCTTTCCAAGTCTAAAGATACCTCGACGTGTTTCTCAGCAAAGCTGAGTTGTTTTACATATTGAACCGTGTAATCAGAAGTTCTTCAAAATCAAATATCAGTAATTAAGGAAAATTATACATGGAACTCAAAACACTCATCTGCACCCTCACCGTACTCGGTGGTATCGGATTAGTTGGATGTAATGATTCAAATTCATCTGAGCCTATTCCTCCAACAAATGCTACTGGTAATCTCTTGGTACTGACCAGTGACGGTATGATTAGCTCACTCAATCATGACCAACCTAGTTCGCTGATTTCAAATATTAAAATTTCAGGTTTAGTTTCTGGGGATCAACTGGTTGGAATGGACCATCGTCCAAGTGATGGAAAGTTATATGCAGTAGGTTTGTTGGGTAATATTTACACGTTAAATCCAAGTTCTGGAGTAGCAAAATTCGTTATTAAAATGACAGCTGATCCAGCAGATACGACAGATGGTAATGCAGCTTTTAGTAAAATTACTTCCAATCCTGATGCGCTTAGCGTGAATTTCAACCCTGCTGCGGATCGTCTAAGAATTATTGGTCAAGATGGTCAAAACCTAAGAGTTAATGTTGATACAGGTCTCACCATCACCGATGGAGAAATTAGTCGGGTTGGTGATGCTACAACCGAAGTAAGTGCCGCAGCTTATACCAATGCTTTTGCTGGAACGGCAAGTACAAAATTATACAGTATCGAATCTTCGACAGATCGCATTTATCTGCAAAATGCAAATGCCGGAACATTAGGTATCTCTGCACCCTTAGGTCAGGATGTATCGAATAACGGTGGTTTTGATATAGACCCAATAAATAATATTGGTTTTGCTGCATTAAAAGTCTCGGGTGCATATAAACTATTTCAAGTTAATCTTGCTCAAGTCGGAACGACCAATAACGCTATTTTTGAGACAAGCGACTTGCCTAACGAATATCGTCAAACCTCCATTCGTGGGATTGCGCTTAATCGAGCAGAAGAAACCACTTCAAAAGGAATTGGGTTGACCAATAATAATTCTTTAATTAGATTTGAAATCAATAGTCCAAATGATACGACCGAACAAAAAATTACAGGCGTATTGGTCAATGAAAAATTCGTAGGTATTGATTTTAGATTACGTACTGCTACTGATAAAACCGATACACTATATGGTTTAACTAATCAAGCAAACTTGTATACCATTAACCCAAATTCTGGTGCTGCAACACTTGTGACTGCACTTAAAGCAGGCACGGGTAGTAACTTTAGTACTCTAGACGGCACACAGTTTGCTGTTGACTTCAATCCAACGGCTGACCGTTTAAGAGTCATCAGTAATTCAGGGCAAAATCTGCGAATCAATGTCGATACGGGTGAAACCATTCAAGATGGCAAAATTAATGGGATCACAAATGCAGTGATTAGCGCTGCGGCATATACCAACAGTTTTAAAACACCTATTTCAGCTCTTAGCACCGAATTATTTAATCTAGATCAGGCCAATCAGTTACTGACGAAGCAAGTTCCACCCAATGATGGAACATTGGTGAGATTAGGTAGTCTTGGCGTGAACTTAAGCTTGAATGATGGTTTCGATATTGCTGGTGGTGATAATGGATTAGCTCTAGCGGCAATAAGCAACAATAATGGTGCTTCTATCCTATACCGTATAGATCTAAATAGCGATACAGCACTTACAACTCCTCGTGCACGTCCAGCTATTTCCGTTAATGGGACGCCTAGTGTTATGAAGTCAATGATCGGCTCAATTACAACGCCCGCCTTAATTGACTTAGCAATACTTTTTAAATAGTTTACTTGCTAGATTAAAAGAGTAATAGTCAAAAAGACATATGTACTTTTGAATTGATATAGTTGAAGACGGAAATTTTGGAGATACTGAACTAGTTAGTGGAGGTATCTCCAAATCACTATTTTTCTTTAAATTAAGCTGCAGGACTGATTACTGCAAGCTGAGGCAAAGAGTCATTATTCCTTTAGATACACATAAATCTACTTGATCCCACCTAATATAAAATTTCTTTTTCTAAGTTGAAATTAACTTATAACCACAAAAAAGCTGAGATGCATATGCATATCAGCGTGATTTTTAGGATTGAAACAACTGGATCAAACAATCACATTCAAGGTCACATCAATATTGCCACGTGTTGCATTTGAATATGGGCAAACGATATGAGCAGCATCTACCAGCTTTTGAGCTTCCTCTTTATCCAAGCCTTCCAGATGAATATTTAAAGTGGCTGCTATTCCAAAACCAGTTGGAATAGGACCAATACTCACTTCGCCTTCAATATAAGCTTCTGGTGTGATTTTCAATTTATCGCGGTTGGCAACAAATTTCATCGCACCTAAGAAACATGCAGAATAACCAGCAGCAAATAATTGCTCTGGATTTGTTCCACCACCGGGACCACCCATTTCTTTTGGTACAGCGAGCTGAACATCTAAAATTTGATCTGATGATGTAGCACGACCATCACGCCCACCAGTAGCTTTTGCATGTGCGGTATAAACAACTTTTTCTAATGACATAATTCCTTCCAGATAGAGTATAGGTGAATATCTATACTCTCTGATTTAAAAGGAATGATAATCGGTAATTTTGTAAAGCTTGGTATTCAATTTTTATGTGTGAGCAGGTCAAAGCTGAATAAGTTTACGATGCTGAATTAATGGCATCGATTCTCTAATTTTTTTCTGTTCATCGATGTCAAAAGGAACTGTAATCATTTGAGCACCTTCTTCAGAGGTGATATCTAACAATTGACCACGAGAATTCGCAGCACCAGAGTGACCCCAGGTTTGTCTTTTTTCACCGTGCCACCCTTGTTGAGCTGAGCCTAAAACTTGGCATTGACTGTCCATGGCACGAGCTTGTAAAAGTAATTGCCAGTGCATTTGACCTGTCGTGTAAGTAAAAGCAGAAGGTGCTGTTAAAATATTTGCGCCTTGTGCGCGCAGCTTTAAAGCAAGTTCAGGAAAACGAAGGTCATAGCAGACCATTAAACCAATATTGCCAAATGGAGTTTTAGCAATGACGGTTTGATCACCTGGTTCAAAAAACTTAGATTCGTGATATCCACCTACCGCATCACCGACTTGAACATCGAATAAATGAATCTTGTCATAACGTGCTTCTGTCTTTTCAGGGCTAATACAAAGACTAGTTGTTCTGACACGACCATCTGGCACAATGGTGCCGTCTGGGCGAAAAGGACAGGGGAGTGTCCCAGCAACAATCCACATTTGATATTGATGAGCAAGTTGTTCTAAACGAGATTGTATTTCTTCAAATCGTTCAGCAGTCTCACGCTGTTTGCCTGCCGCAAAACAAACGAAATTCTCCGGGAAAACGATCAAGGAGGCCCCTTGATTCTTACTTTTTGCTAACAATGATTCAATGACTTGAAAGTTATTTTCAATATCATTTTGGGAGTTCATTTGGGTGACAGAAAGTAAGGTTGTCATGAGGTTCTCCTTAAGCGCTCAGTATGCTTAAGAGAATATCAGATGCTGTGATCGATGGTATCTTGTTGTTGTTCTAATTGTTTAACCAAAGGCTCGAACATATTTTGGTTATCAGCATTTAATTTCATTAATGTACGATGAGCATCTAATACAGTTGAAAGCATTGCATTATGTGTGATGTGTTCGTCCAATAAAGCGCGCGTGCACACATTCGGATCTCCGCAATAGTTTAAAATTACGAAAACCTGACCAAGACCCATACTGTTCGCAAGTGTAGTGATATCTGGGTTAGTAGATAACATAACAGCTTGAACTTGATGCACTTGTTTGAGCTTTAATCCTAGTTTTGCGAGGATTCCAAGCACAGTACTGTCTATGAATGTAGTTTGGGTTAAATCAACAATTGCGCCTACGACGTTTTGTTGTTGTTCAATCCGAGATAATAATTTATCAAGGCTTATACAAGATTGAGCGCGCACTTCTCCAATGAGTTTGAAAATGTGCGTACCATCCAAGCTTGCATATTCAACATGACCTGTTGACATATAAATGCCATTTGCAGAAAGGATGCTAAAATTATCACATAGCACAAGTCGATACTCAAGTAGTCTTCAGTCGTAGATCGATTTATAAACAGCTACACTATTGATTATTAACTTAATTTAGACGTTGGAAGCTGAGTATTGCAATATCATCTGCAACATGTTCAGGAACTTCGAATGATTGATTTTGCAAGTGATAGACCAATTGTGTAAATTGTTCATTCAATCCACCATCAAAAGGTTCAAGTGCACCATCTGAGCAAATAATAAAACGAGCTCCACGATTCAACGTACATTCAAACTCTTCAATTTCGAGATCTTCAGTAAGACCTAAGGGAAAGCTGCTGGTGTTGAGGATGCGAGCATCCTGATTAGGTTCAAAGATAATTGCTGGAGGGTAATGCCCTGCGCTTGACCACTTAAGCTGGTGGGTCTCTAGATTCAATGTGCCTGCAATCATTGTAATATGCTTTTCGATGTTCTCTTGTAAAAGCATGCCATTAAGTTTTTTGAGGAGTTCTCGTGGGGTTTTCGATCTACCGTGAAATGCAGCCATCCAAGAGGTAAGAAGTGAGCTTGTTACACCATGTCCAGAAACATCCGCGAGATAAAATAAGATTTCACGATCACTGAGTTTCCAATAATCATACCAATCACCAGATAAGTAAGCTGACGGTTGAAATAAAGTCTCGACTTTATAATTAAGTAGGTCGATTGGGTTGGGTAATAGTTTTTTTTGTAATTCAGCTGCAGAGGGCAGGTCGCGGCTGTCCTGATTGCGTTTGTATTTTGCTTCAATTTTAGCAATCGATTTTGCGAGATCTTTTGGAAGACGGTCCCAAATCCAGCCAGCGAGTGCGCCAAGTTCCCATGCTTGCGAGAGTTGAAGTCCCTCATCTGCATGACCTATCACGATCGTAGGGAGAGTCCATTTATATTGCAGAAAATCATTAACATCACTAATGGCAATGATGGTTGAATCGTAAAGATGAAGATCATCTATATGAATCATTTGTAAACTCGGCAGAGCCTCTAGAACGCTATCTAGAAGATGGATGTCACGAGTGGGTTGAATGAAATACATAGATGAAAGAATCAATCCTAAATGCTTTATTTATAAAACTATCTTAGACGAACTTATATCGAACGCCAAGTTAAAGTCTAAAAACAAAAGATTTAGACTTTAACTTACATATGGCTTTTATTCGGATTCCATAGATTCATCCATGAAGGATTCATCATCTGAAAAATCATCTTCAATAAATAGTCCAGAACCCGTTTCTAAACCGCGTTTTTCAGCAATAACATAGTTTTTTCGTTGTAAGTAGGCATCACGCATTGCTGCATACTTGTCACCTTGCAAGACTTGTTCAATCTCTAAAAGTTGAGCACGTGTATCTAATGCGCTAAGTGCCCAGTCACTATAATAGATGCGATCATGACCATCGAGTAAATATTTTTGAGGGCGTGCCTGACTATCTACTACGCGACCAACAGTATCACGGAAGGTGCTTGGTCCCATAAAAGGAAGAACGAGGTAAGGACCAGAAGGGACACCGTAATAGCCTAGAGTAGTTCCAAAATCCTCATCTTCCATTGGCAGAGATAAGCGACGTGCAGGATCAGCGAAACCAAGCGTTGTAATTGTATTTAATGTAAAACGACCAAACGTTTGTGCGGCACGTTTAAAGCGACCTTGAGCAACCTGATTTACAGCATTCCATGGCTCACCCAAATTGTCTCGGAAGCCACGTAATGAATCTCTAACGTGTTCTGGAACTTTATCAGCGTACTGCACGGCTATAGGGCGCAAGACATTTTGATCGACAACATCATTAAATGCGTAGATTTGTCTGTTTAAAGGTTGAAGTGGATCTTTTTCATTTTCAGGTAATGCTGCTGTTGCATTGACTTTGAAATTATCAATTTTTAAATTTTTTAAATCTTTGATAGATCCATTGGTGTTAACTGAATTTTCTAAAGCTGGTTGTGAAGCCTTAGCAATATCGTTGTTTAAAGGCTGGTTATTATCATTTGAGGTAGACAACTTATCAGATGTTGATAATGCAGTATCGTCAGCAATTTTATTGCCTGCAATCTCAGGTTGTTTGGCGTAAGCGGGTGCTGCTAAACCAATACTTAACATACTGACCCAAATAAGTTGAGAGTACTGCATAAAAACATCCTAGAATAAAAGCTGAATATTAGTCTTATTAAATAAATAGTAAGTACGAACAGAATAACGCCATTATAGCGAGAGTTGAAAGCAGTTTACTAAAGTATATTTGCACAAAAAATGTGAATTAACCGTGAAAAAAGAGTGATTTTGTAGAAAATATAATCACTTGTTAAGAAAATATAATTAAATTTTAAAAAAGAGGTTGCATTGGATATGAAATA
>NZ_JFYL01000045.1 GCF_000632455.1 Acinetobacter sp. Ver3 | reverse complement strand
TCTGTTTCATTACATTTTAAGTGGTGAGCTCAACATTAGAAAATGAAGTTTATTTTGTAATTAATTTATAAGTGCATATGATTTTTATCCTTTTTTACATTTGAAATTACTCAATTCAATTAGATAAAAAAACAATGACCATGTGAGCAATATTCATTTTTCTAATTAGTTTTAAAAGTACAAATTATTTGAGATTTAATTTTCTTTAAGTTTTTGAAAAATAAAATAAATATTATATTTCTTAAAAAAATATATTTTTGTAGTGAGTTGTGCTTTAGTCTAATTAAGACAAAACGAACATTTGAGTTCAGTAACACTAAATTAAAATAAATTGATATAAATATTAATGGCTTAGTGTTTGTATTTAAATAGAGAGATGACTTAACTGTAAGAAAGTAGATGTAAATGATTCTTATTTAAAAATATTTTATGGTTGACGCCTGCTTCGTAGGTTTGTAATTTGAAATTGCACGTTTTATAATTCCGTGTCGTATAAAGGTTTAGACAATTTATTTGTCTAACAAATGCCAGCTTTCCTTCGAATTAATTCCAACAAACTCCGGATGGAGTTTTTAACTACAGGATGCCCGCTGTGAAAAGCAACAGACCTGTCAATTTGTCCATGGGTCAAGTTTTAGACGTAAACTTAAAATCCCCTGTGGCTATTGCATCTATTTTACACCGTCTTTCAGGTGTCATCGTATTTTTACTCGTACCAGTTCTTTTATGGATCTTAGACAAATCATTGTCTTCTCCTGAGGGCTTTGCACAAGTTCAAGCTATTTTTGATAGCTTTATCGTGCGCTTTATCGTATGGGTATTTGTCGCTGGCTTAATCTACCACTTCATCGCAGGTATCAAGCATTTGCTTGCTGATATGGGTATCGCTGAAGAGTTACAAAGTGGTCGTCTAGCAGCAACAATCGCATTAATTTTATCTGCAATTGGTATCGTTGCATCATTTGTATGGATCGTACTCTAATGAAAAGTGCTACTGGTTTAACGGGTTCAGGTTCTCGCGATTGGTTTATCCAGCGTGTAAGTGCTGTAGTTTTAGCTGTTTATACTGTTGTGGTGTTTGGTTGGATCCTTTGTAATGGTGGTTTCAACTTCGAACAGTGGTACGGCTTTATGATGACATTACCGATGAAGATTTTATCTTTATTGGCAGTCTTATCTCTTGTTGCACACGCATGGATTGGTATGTGGCAAGTATTCACTGACTATGTGACGACTCGTCAAATGGGTCCATCAGCATCAGGTTTACGCCTTGTACTGACTTCAGCAGTTATTATTGCTGTATTTGCATATGCGATCTGGGCAATCCAGATTTTTTGGGCGAATTGATAGGAAACAATCATGGGCGCTATAAACCCTAAAGAAGATTATACAAATATTCCACACGAAACTTTCGATGCTGTCATCGTTGGTGGTGGTGGTTCTGGTATGCGTGCTTCTTACCAACTTGCTCAAGCTGGTTTGAAAGTTGCGGTATTGACTAAAGTATTCCCAACGCGTTCTCACACTGTAGCTGCACAGGGTGGTATTGGTGCTTCTCTTGGTAACATGCAAGAAGATAACTGGCACTACCATTTCTATGACACAGTAAAAGGTTCTGACTGGTTAGGTGACCAAGACGCAATTGAGTTTATGACTCGTGAAGCGCCACAAGTTGTATATGAACTTGAACATCTAGGTATGCCATTTGATCGTAACGCTGACGGCACAATTTACCAACGTCCATTCGGTGGTCACTCTGCGAACTATGGTGAAAAAGCTGTTCCTCGTGCTTGTGCTGCTGCCGACCGTACAGGTCACGCACTTCTTCACACGCTTTATCAAAGCAACGTGAAAATGGGTACACAATTCTTCGTAGAATGGATCGCGCTTGATTTGATCCGTAATGAAGCAGGTGATGTACTTGGTGTTACAGCAATTGACCAAGAAACAGGTAAAATTGCAGTATTCCAAGCGAAAGCAACATTGTTCGCAACGGGTGGTGCTGGTCGTGTTTACCGCGCATCTACAAACGCATATATCAACACTGGTGACGGTCTTGGTATGGCTGCTCGTGCAGGTATTCCATTACAAGATATGGAATTCTGGCAATTCCACCCAACGGGCGTTGCAGGCGCAGGCGTATTGTTAACTGAAGGTTGTCGTGGTGAAGGTGCAATCCTTCGTAACAAAGACGGCGAACCGTTCATGGAGCGTTATGCTCCAACTTTGAAAGACTTGGCACCACGTGACTTCGTATCACGTTCTATGGACCAAGAGATCAAAGAAGGCCGTGGTTGTGGTCCTAAAGGTGATTATATCCTTCTTGATATGACGCACTTGGGTGCTGATACGATCATGAAACGTCTTCCATCTGTATTTGAGATTGGTAAGAAGTTCGCGAACGTTGACATCACAAAAGAGCCAATTCCTGTTGTACCAACAATCCATTACCAAATGGGTGGTATTCCAACTAACATTCATGGTCAAGTTGTTGTTCCTGAATCGCGTGAAACTACTCCGCTAGAAGCACATTACGACAAAGACAGCGATACTTATTCTACCAATGCTGCGGATCGCAATTTCACTAAACCAGTGAAAGGTTTCTATGCGATTGGCGAATGTTCATGTGTGTCTGTACATGGTGCTAACCGTTTAGGTACAAACTCATTGCTTGACTTGGTTGTATTTGGTAAAGCTGCTGGCGAACATATCATTGACTATGTGACTAAGCATCACGGTGATGAATATGCGCCGCTTCCAACAACTGTGCTTCAGCAAACTGTCGAGCGTATCCGTCGCTTAGATGAGTCAACTTCTGGTGAGAATGCGCAAGAAGTTGCTGATGCAATTCGCGATATCGTTCAAGATCATGCAGGTGTATTCCGTACAACTGAACTTCTTGAAAAAGGTGTGAAAGAGATTCTTGCACTTGAGCCTCGTATCCGTAATATCCACTTAAAAGACAAATCAAAAGTATTTAATACTGCGCGTATTGAAGCACTTGAAGTGGAAAACTTATACGAAGTTGCAAAAGCAACCTTAATCTCTGCTGCTGCACGTAAAGAATGTCGTGGTGCGCATACTGTTGTAGATTTTGAAGAATCTCCAGATCATCCAGCATATCCTTACGGCCGTCGTGATGATGAGTGGATGAAGCATACTTTATGGTTCTCTGCTGATAACCGTCTTGAGTACAAGCCAGTACGTTACAAGCCTTTATCAGTTGATGCTATTCCACCTAAACCACGTACATTCTAATTGGGAGAAGTAAGATGAGTAGAGGTACTCGTACATTTAATATCTACCGCTACGATCCTGATAAGGATAAAGCACCGTACATGCAAACATTCAAGCTTGAGTTGACTGATAAGCACCGTATGTTGCTTGATGCGCTACTTGCATTGAAAGTTCAAGACGAAACTTTAACGTTCCGTCGTTCATGTCGTGAAGGTATTTGTGGTTCAGATGGTGTAAACATCAATGGTAAAAATGGTTTAGCGTGTCTTTGGAACCTAAACGATTTGCCAGAAGTAATTACTATTCGTCCATTACCAGGTCTTCCAGTAATCAAAGACTTGGTTGTAGACATGAATCAGTTCTATGATCAGTACGACAAAATTCAACCGTTCTTGATTAATAATCAACCTGCACCACCTAAAGAGCGTTTACAATCTCCAGAAGAGCGTGAGCATCTTGATGGTTTGTATGAATGTATTCTTTGTGCATGTTGTTCAACGTCTTGCCCATCATTCTGGTGGAACCCTGATAAATTCTTGGGTCCTTCAGCATTGTTGAATGCATATCGTTTCATTATTGATTCGCGTGATACTGCTACTCAAGACCGTTTGGCTCGTTTAGACGATCCTTTCAGTTTATTCCGTTGTAAAGGTATCATGAACTGTGTATCAGTATGCCCTAAAGGTCTAAATCCAACAAAAGCGATTGGTCACATTCGTAGCATGTTGTTAGATCAAGCTGGATAATGCTGTTCCAAAAAAAGCACACTTAGGTGTGCTTTTTTTTTAATCAAAACTTGATGTTAAATTTAGTTTTCGAGATATTTTGGTTGAAGTGGTTAGATTTGCCCCAATCATAAAAAAATATGCACTTTAGGGATAAATGAAAACGTTTTGCATCTGCAAATATCTTTTTAAAATGTTAAGATATCGGTTTTATGATCCAAGTTGCATGTATTTAAATCTATAATTTTAGGCTTTAGTCTAATAATTATGAATTTTAATAGAATTTATCTAAATGCACCTTATATTATCTCAATGGTTTATAGTTGTATTTAGCTAATTTATGAATGGTATGTGTCAATAAAATCAGTTTGAAGTGAAGTTCATGGTAGGATTTGAACAAAATTTTTAGCATGAATATTATTCAATCTGTACATTAAATCAAAATTTTGGTGGTTTGGTGTTAAGCTGAAAGCAGGGATAATCAAATTGAAAAGTTGCTTTAGAAAAGACTAATATTTTTATTTTTTTCTAAGTCAATTTGCAAAAATTGCTCGGTAATTTTATCGAGTATAAAGATGAGTGATGATGCCAATGAGGGCGTTATGATTCGTCATTGGTATTAGAAACTCTCTAATGCTATACGCCCCATGGTCTTTTGTACCAGATGGGTGAATGTCAATTTACCGATTTGGCATTATCAATCATGGGCGAGCTTAGAAAGCTCCCTGTAATGTTTTGCAATAGGAAATGGGTCCACAAATGCAAGAAGTTGCTGACGCATTGCGTCTTGACACTGAACTTTCCGCTGACAGTGCAGCGTATATTGAAGAACTTTATGAGCAGTATTTAGTTGCTCCAGAATCAGTCGGTGCTGATTGGCAAGAATACTTTGGTAAGTTCCCAAAAGGGGATCAACCACACAGCAATGTACGTGAGCAATTCCTTTTATTGGGTCGTAACTCAAACCGTATTCAGCCTGTCGTTCAAAGTTCAGTTAGTTCTGAGCACGAGCGTCGTCAGATTGGCGTATTACAATTAATCGCTGCATACCGTAACCGCGGTCATCAAAAAGCAAAATTAGATCCATTAGGTTTGGCAAAACGAGAAGAAGTGCCTGATCTTGATCTAGCGGCTCATGGTTTAACCAAATCTGACTTGGATACTGTATTCAATACAGGTAATCTTGCAATTGGCAAAACTGAAGCAACTTTAGGTGAAATGGTCAATGCGATGGAGGCGACGTATTGCGCTTCTATTGGTGTTGAATATATGCACATTGTTGACACTAAAGAGAAACGTTGGATTCAACAACGTCTTGAAGGTGTGAAAGGTCAATTTGGTTTTTCAGCAGAACAAAAGAAACATGTTCTTGAACGTCTAACTGCAGCTGAAGGCTTAGAGAAATACTTAGGCAATAAGTATGTTGGCGCTAAGCGCTTTGGTGTGGAAGGCGGTGAATCTTTCATTCCGATGGTTGATGCTGTTATTCAACGCGCAGGTTCTGTGGGATGTAAAGAAGTTGTGATCGGTATGCCACACCGTGGTCGTCTCAACTTGCTTGTCAATATCATGGGTAAAAACCCAGCAGATCTTTTCGGTGAATTTGAAGGTAAATCACTTCACAAGAAAGGTTCTGGTGACGTTAAGTATCACCAAGGTTTCTCGTCAAACGTAATGACTCCAGGTGGCGAAGTTCATTTGGCATTGGCATTTAACCCATCACACTTAGAAATCGTAGGGCCTGTAGTTGAAGGTTCAGTACGTGCTCGTCAAGTTCGTCGTAAAGACATTGGTGGTGATGACGTATTACCAGTAATCGTACATGGTGATGCTGCATTTGCTGGTCAAGGTGTGAACCAAGAAACCTTCCAAATGTCACAAACACGTGGTTATACGGTAGGTGGTACAGTTCATATTGTTGTCAATAACCAAGTTGGTTTTACAACATCAGATCCACGTGATGCACGTTCTACTGAATACTGTACTGATATCGCGAAAATGATTCAGGCACCAATCTTCCATGTGAATGGTGATGATCCTGAAGCTGTATTGTTTGTTGCTCAACTTGCGCATGATTTCCGTCATACTTTCCGTAAAGACGTTGTTATCGATATGTTCTGTTACCGTCGTCGCGGTCACAATGAAGCAGATGAGCCAGCAGCAACTCAGCCAATGATGTATCAAGTCATTAATAAGAAAACGACGACTCGTGCATTATATGCTGACAAATTAGTACAAGAAGGTGTAATTGATCGTGCGACTGCAGATCAGATGATCGAAGATTACCGTGCTGATTTAGAAGCAGGTAAACATGTTGCGAATGCACTTGTACTTGAACCGAATAAAAAAATGTTCGTTGACTGGACGCCATACTTAGGTCACGAATACACTGACGTTTGGGATACTACTTTCCCTGAAGAGCGTTTAAAAGAACTTGGTCGCAAAATGCGTGAGCTTCCTGAAGGCTTCGTGATGCAGCGTCAAGTTTCTAAGGTGATCGATGATCGTCTTAAAATGCAAACTGGTGAAATGCCATTGAACTGGGGTGCAGCTGAGACTCTAGCTTATGCTTCGTTATTGGACGAGGGTTATCTTGTTCGTTTAACTGGTGAAGATGTTGGTCGTGGTACATTCTCGCATCGTCATGCGAAGCTTCATAACCAAGTAGACGGTTCGACGTATATTCCACTTTGCCATATTAAAGAAAATCAACCGCGTACAGCGATTTATGACTCATTATTGTCTGAAATGGCAGTATTGGCATTCGAATATGGTTATGCAACAACTCTACCTAAGAGCTTAATTATTTGGGAAGCACAATTTGGTGACTTCGCGAACTGTGCTCAAGTTGTTATTGACCAATTCATTGCTTCTGGTGAGACAAAGTGGGAGCGCGTTTGTGGTTTAACGATGCTTCTTCCACATGGTTTTGAAGGTCAAGGCCCAGAACACTCATCTGCACGTTTAGAGCGTTTCTTACAGCTATGTGCTGAAGAAAACATGCAAGTGATGACGCCTACAACTCCTGCACAGATTTTCCATGCTTTACGTCGTCAGGCGATTCGCCCAATTCGTAAACCAATGATTATCATGTCTCCAAAGTCATTATTACGTCACAAATTAGCGGTATCTAATCTTGATGAATTGGCGAACGGTACTTTCCAAACCGTGATTGATGAAGTTGATAACATTAATAAGTTGGATGTGACTCGTGTAGTGCTTTGCGGTGGTAAGGTTTATTACGATTTACTTGAAAAACGTCGTGAAAATGAATTGAACAACACTGCTATTGTTCGTGTTGAACAATTGTACCCATATCCAGAAGCACGTTTAGCGGAAGTACTTGCACAATATCCAAATATGAAAGAGCTTGTTTGGGCGCAAGAAGAACCGAAGAACCAAGGCGCATGGTTATTCATCGCACCACGTTTATACGAAGGTGTTATGAAGTCAGGTCAACAAATTCAAATCAGCTATGCAGGACGTGAAGCATCTGCTGCACCGGCTTGTGGCTCACCATATTTACATGCAAAACAACAAGCACAACTCGTTAACGAAGCGCTTGCGATCGTAGCAGAATAATCAGGAGAATCTTAAGAATGGCAACCGAAATTAAAGCACCGGTATTCCCAGAGTCAGTTGCAGACGGAACAATTGCAACTTGGCACAAACAACCAGGTGAAGCGGTATCACGTGACGAAGTGATCTGTGATATCGAAACGGATAAAGTTGTACTTGAAGTTGTTGCTCCTGCAGATGGTACGATTGCAAATATCATCAAAGGTGAAGGCGACACAGTTCTTTCTGATGAAGTAATTGCTACATTTGAAGCAGGTGCTGTTTCAGGTGCTTCTCAAACTCAAGCTGTTCAATCTGAAGAGAAAGTTGAGCAAGCTGCTGCTGCTACAGAAGCGGGTGCTGCTCCTGTTGTTGAACGTGCTCAAGCTCCTGTTCAAGACCAAGCTCCAGCTGTTCGTAAGGCATTAACTGAAACTGGTATTAATGCATCAGAAGTTTCAGGTACAGGTCGTGGTGGCCGTATCACTAAAGAAGATGTGGCGAATCACCAATCTAAACCTGCTGCTCCTGCTGCTGCACCATTAAGTGTAGCTGTAGGTGAGCGTATTGAAAAACGTGTTCCTATGACACGTCTTCGTAAGCGTGTGGCTGAGCGTTTACTTGCTGCAACGCAAGAAACAGCAATGTTAACGACGTTCAACGAAGTCAACATGAAGCCAATCATGGACATGCGCGCTCAGTACAAAGATGCTTTTGAAAAGCGTCATGGTGCTCGTTTAGGCTTTATGTCATTCTTTGTTAAAGCTGCAACTGAAGCACTTAAACGCTACCCAGCTGTAAATGCTTCAATTGATGGTGATGATATCGTTTATCACGGTTACTATGACATCGGTGTAGCGGTATCTTCTGACCGTGGTTTAGTAGTTCCAGTATTACGTGATACTGATCGCATGAACTATGCTGAAGTTGAAAATGGTATCCGTGATTACGCATTCAAAGCACGTGATGGTAAGCTGGGCATTGAAGACATGACAGGTGGTACATTCACGATCACTAATGGCGGTACTTTCGGTTCATTGCTTTCAACACCAATTTTAAATACGCCACAAACTGCAATTTTGGGTATGCATAAAATCCAAGAGCGTCCAATGGCGGTAAATGGTCAAGTTGAAATCTTACCAATGATGTATTTAGCGCTTTCTTATGACCACCGTTTAATTGATGGTAAAGAAGCAGTAGGTTTCCTTGTAACAATCAAAGAATTGTTAGAAGAACCAGCTAAACTTATCCTTGATCTTTAATTCTAAAGAATAAATCCATGGGCTTAGAGCGATCCTCTAGGCCCATTTTTGGAGAGAAGAATGTCTCAACAATTTGATTTAGTAGTAATCGGCGGTGGTCCAGGTGGTTATGAAGCTGCTATTCGTGCAGCACAACTGGGTTTCAAAGTTGCGTGTATTGAAAAGCGTATTCATAAAGGAAAACCATCATTAGGTGGTACTTGCTTGAACGTGGGTTGTATCCCATCTAAAGCACTTTTAGATTCTTCACATCGTTATGAAGATACTGTTCATCATTTAGATGATCATGGTATTACAACGGGCGAAGTGAAATTCGATCTTCAAAAATTACTTGCTCGTAAAGATAAAATCGTTAACCAACTTACAATGGGTATTGATGGCCTGTTGAAAGGTAACGGCATTGAATGGTTGCAGGGTACAGGTAAATTATTAGCTGGTAAAAAAGTTGAGTTTGTTCCACATGAAGGTGAAACTCAAATTTTAGAACCTAAATATGTCATTCTTGCCTCTGGTTCTGTTCCTGTAAATATTCCTGTTGCTCCTGTAGATCAAGATCTTATCGTCGATTCTACTGGCGCGCTTGAATTCCAAGAAGTACCTAAGCGTTTAGGTGTAATTGGTGCAGGTGTCATTGGTCTTGAACTTGGATCAGTATGGCGTCGTTTGGGTGCAGAAGTTGTTGTTTTTGAAGCAATGGATGCATTTTTACCAATGGCTGATAAAGCTTTGGCAAAAGATTACCAAAAAGTATTAACTAAGCAAGGTCTTGATATTCGTGTTGGCGCAAAAGTAGCTGGTACAGAAATCAATGGTCGTGAAGTGACAGTTAAGTACACTCAAGGTGGCGAAGACAAAACTCAGACTTTCGACAAATTGATCGTTTGCGTGGGTCGTAAAGCGTATGCAGAAGGTTTACTAGCAGAAGATTCAGGCATTAAACTTACTGAACGTGGTTTGGTTGAAGTAAATGATTGGTGTGCAACTTCTGTTGAAGGTGTATATGCAATTGGTGACTTAGTACGTGGTCCAATGCTTGCACATAAAGCAATGGAAGAAGGCGTAATGGCTGTTGAACGTATTCATGGTCACGCAGCTCAAGTGAACTATGACACGATTATTTCTGTGATTTATACACACCCTGAAGCGGCGTGGGTTGGTTTAACAGAAGAACAAGCTAAAGAAAAAGGTCACGAAGTTAAAACAGGTCAATTTGGTTTCGCAGCGAATGGTCGTGCGATGGCAGCTGGAGAAAATGCTGGTTTCGTGAAATTTGTTGCTGACGCTAAAACGGATCGTTTGCTTGGTATGCACGTGATTGGACCTGCTGCGTCCGATATCGTTCACCAAGGCATGATCGCACTTGAATTTGTATCAAGCGTTGAAGATCTTCAATTAATGACATTTGGTCACCCAACATTCTCTGAAGTAGTTCATGAGGCTGCGCTAGCAGTAGATGGGCGAGCAATTCACGCGATTCAGCGTAAACGTAAATAACACAAAAAAGAGCGGCTGAGGCCGCTCTTTTTGCATTTGGTGGTTGTTTTTGTTTGAATAATCATCTAAAAATAGAATACTAAATTTAATAAATGCCAATATTTATTGCGAAGGAAGTTTAAATATTGGTGTGTCATAAAAAGTGAAAAGTAGTAAAAGGTAAAACAATGAATTTACACGAGTATCAGGCGAAATCGCTGTTAAAAAAATATGGTATGCCAGTTCAGGAAGGCATCATCGCTACAAATGCAGAGGAAGCAGTAAAAGCATTTGAACAGCTAGGCGGCAAATTCGCTGTTATGAAAGCACAAGTACATGCCGGTGGGCGTGGAAAAGCTGGCGGCGTTAAAGTCGTTAAGTCAGCTGATGAAGCAAAAGAATATGCTTCGCAAATTATTGGTACTCGTTTAGTTACATATCAAACGGATGCAAATGGGCAACCAGTTAACAGTGTACTCGTTGCAGAAGATGTCTATCCAGTTGAGCGTGAATTGTATTTAGGCGCAGTTGTTGATCGTTCATCACGTCGTATTACTTTCATGGCTTCTACTGAAGGTGGTGTCGAAATTGAAAAAGTCGCTGAAGAAACTCCAGAAAAAATTATTAAAGTTGAAGTAGATCCATTGGTTGGCTTACTTCCTTTCCAAGCTCGTGAAGTCGCTTTTGCTTTAGAGCTGAAAGATAAACAGATTAATCAATTTGTTAAAATTATGTCTGCAGCTTATCAAGCGTTCGTAGAAAATGATTTCGCATTGTTTGAAATTAATCCATTGTCAGTCCGTGAAAATGGTGAAATTTTGTGTGTTGATGCCAAGGTCGGTATTGATTCGAATGCTTTATATCGTTTGCCAGAAGTTTCTGCTTTAAGAGATAAATCGCAAGAAAATGAGCGTGAGCTCAAGGCATCTGAGTTTGACCTTAACTATGTTGCTTTAGAAGGTAATATTGGTTGTATGGTGAATGGAGCAGGTCTTGCAATGGCAACCATGGACATCATTAAACTCTATGGTGGTCAACCAGCAAACTTCTTGGATGTAGGTGGTGGCGCAACCAAAGAGCGTGTAATTGAAGCATTCAAGATCATTTTAGCGGATCAGTCAGTACAAGGTGTGCTGATCAATATCTTCGGTGGTATTGTGCGTTGTGACATGATTGCTGAAGCAATTATTGCAGCGGTTCAAGAAGTAAATGTAACAGTGCCTGTTGTTGTTCGCTTAGAAGGGAATAATGCAGAACTAGGTGCAAAATTACTTGATGAATCTGGTCTTAAACTAATTTCTGCAAACGGCTTATCTGATGCCGCAGAAAAAATTGTTGCTGCAGTAAAAGCATAAGGAGTATCAATCATGAGCGTATTAATTAATAAAGACACTAAAGTATTGGTACAGGGCTTTACGGGTAAAAATGGTACATTCCACTCAGAACAAGCTTTGGCTTATGGTACTAAGGTTGTGGGTGGTGTGACTCCAGGTAAAGGCGGTCAAACTCATTTAAATCTACCTGTATTCAATACAATGAAAGATGCAGTGAAAGAGACTGGTGCTGATGCATCGGTCATTTACGTTCCTGCACCATTTGTATTGGATTCTATCGTTGAAGCAGTTGACTCTGGCGTTGGACTGATTGTTGTTATCACTGAAGGTGTACCAACCATTGATATGCTGAAAGCGAAACGCTATCTAGAAACCAATGGAAATGGCACTCGCTTAGTGGGTCCAAACTGTCCAGGTGTTATCACGCCGGGTGAATGTAAGATTGGTATTATGCCAGGACATATTCATCAGCCAGGACGAATCGGTATTATTTCGCGTTCAGGTACGTTGACCTATGAAGCTGTTGCACAAACTACGAAGTTAGGATTAGGTCAATCAACGTGTATTGGTATTGGTGGAGATCCAATCCCTGGTATGAATCAGATTGATGCTTTGAAACTGTTCCAAGATGATCCAGACACAGATGCAATTATTATGATTGGTGAGATTGGTGGTACAGCTGAAGAAGAAGCGGCAGAATATATCCAATCAAATGTGACCAAACCTGTTGTTGGTTATATTGCTGGTGTGACTGCACCGAAAGGTAAGCGAATGGGTCATGCTGGTGCTATTATTTCAGGTGGTAAAGGCACGGCAGAAGAAAAATTCGCTGCGTTTGAACGTGCTGGAATGGCATATACACGTAGCCCAGCTGAACTTGGTTCAACGATGCTAGAAGTACTTAAAGAAAAAGGTCTAGCTTAATGCTTTAAGTAAAAAAGCCTCCTGAGTGGAGGCTTTTTTTCATGCATAATAATAAGATATAGAAACGTAAAATTAATATGATTCAAAATTTAAAACTTTATTTACAAGCTTTGATGTTTTTTTCAATTTCTGCTGTTCACGCGAATTCCTTGGATCATGATGAAAATACGAATGATCAAAATCTCATTTTTAATTTTTTTGAAGCTCAGCAAGAACTTCACTATGAGCCTGCCATAGAAGATTTAAATAGTGAACAGACCAAGATTGCAGAATTAAATGAGAAAGAATATTCGAGATTTGATGTATTGACGCATTCAATTTTTCAATCCGAACGTATTCAATTTTTTAATTTCACGGCTTTTGATCGGAATGAATTGAAGAATAAACTTGATACAGGTCATTTTGACTTATCAAATCTGGAACAATTAAGCATTACGTTTGGATATGGTGTTGAGTATTTGCTGAAACAGAATCAAACGATAGGGTACGAGTTTTTATCCTCGTTTCCCTACGATCGAGGCAGATTGATTCGGATTTTTTGGAATCAGACATTTTAAATGTCTAATCTATTTTTCGATAAAGGCCTGATTTAACTGTTCCAGCTTTGGTTTCTTTTATGAGGTGCCATGAAGAAGGTAGATTAAGTGATGACAATGGTTGATCGGCTTCGACATAAATAAATGCATCTGCTTTGAGTTTTGGGTCAATCAATGAAGCCAACTCCTCCCAAAGATTTAAACTATAGGGAGGATCTAAAAAAACTACATCGAATTGATTGTTTGAGAGTTGCTTTAGCGCGATTTGGGCAGTGCTTTGAATCAGTTTTGCATTATTCACATTTAAAAGCGCTAAGTTTGATTTTAAAAATTTATTTTGCTCTAAATTAGGTTCGATCATCGTGACATGAGCTGCCCCTCGAGATAGCGCTTCAAAACCTAATGCACCAGATCCAGCGCAAACATCTAGCACCTGTGCTTGTTGAATATCCCACATTAACCAATTAAATAAAGTTTCGCGTACACGATCTGGTGTTGGTCTTAAACCCTCAATAGTGGCAAAAGGTAATACACGGCGTTTCCATTCACCACCAATGATGCGGAGTTGATTTTTCATTTATTGACTCGTGTTACGTTGAGTGTCAGTGTTTGCATTCGTTGCATTCGTTGCATTCGTTGCATTCGTTGCATTCGTTGCATTCGTTGCATTCGTTGCATTCGTTGCATTCGTTGCATTCGTTGCACTGTTGCTGTTACGTGATGTTTGGAGTTCACGAGGAAGTGCATTTGGATCGGCTGATAAATTACTAGATCCGCTAGGTAATTCACCAGGCTTAATGCCTGCTGTCATTAAGCCGCCGCTGACAACATGATTCATCGGCTTTATTGGCTTACGATCACGATGGAGTAACCAATAATCTAATACAGGACGTGCGAGCGCGGTTGCTCCTGAACCTCCACGACCATTTTCCCATATCACTGCAATCGCTATTTCTGGGTTGTCGGCAGGGGCGAAGCCTACAAATAAGCCGTGATCGAGTTGACGTTCAGTTAATAAAGCTTCGTTATACTTTTTACCTTGCGCAATACTCTTGACCTGAGCGGTACCTGTTTTACCCGCAATTTGATATTGCAGTCCACCACGAATCCCTTTACCTGTTCCAGATTGGATCACATCCACCATGGCATCACGCATCTTAATCCAATCTTCATCAGTACCATTGAAGGCAATTTTATAATCTGGTGCATTGTGGACTTTGAATTGCTTTGTTCCTTTGGTTTCACGTAATACATGCGGTGTAACATGGGCGCCATGATTTGCAGTAATTGCAGTTGCCATCGCAAGTTGCAAGGGGGTAGAAGTGAACGCACCTTGCCCAATACTGACTGAGATTGTTTCCCCTTTGAGCCATTTAGAATTGCGAGTACGCATTTTCCATTCTGGCGAAGGATACAATCCTGTACTTTCGCTAGGAAGGTCTACACCTGTTTTCTCACCAAATCCAAACTGACGCATCCATGTGTTCATACGATCGATCCCCATCTGGTAAGAAAGAACGTAATAGTAAGTATCACATGAGACAACAATGGACTTGTGCATATTGACTACACCATGCCCCGTTTTTTTCCAGTCGCGGAATTTGTGAGAATCTCCTGGTAAGTGGAAATAACCTGGATCTGAAATAGCAGTTGACCAATCGACAATACCGTAGTGAATACCCCCTAATGCAGCCATAGGCTTAATGGTAGAACCTGGTGGATAAGTCCCTTGAACTGCGCGGTTATACAACGGCTGATCTAAATTGTCACGCAGCGCACTATAGTCTGTATGACTGATACCAGTCACGAATAAATTTGGGTTGAAACTTGGACTCGAAACGAGTGCCAAAATTTCACCTGTACGTGGATCCATTGCAACAATTGCACCACGACGCCCCGCAAGTTGCTCAGCAGCTACTGTTTGGAGACCATAATCAAGTGATAAATAGAGGTCATTACCGCGTACAGAATCTTTACGCCCTAATTTCCGTAAGACATTACCGAAAGCATCTGTCTCAATAGACTCAAAGCCAGGTGAGCCATGCAACAGGTCTTCATAAAATTTTTCTACACCAATTTTACCGATCAGGTTTGTACCTGCGTAAGCATCTTTATCAATGCTTTTGAGTTCTTTATCGTTAATACGACCGACATACCCAATAACATGGGCAAATAATTCACCATGCGGGTAATAACGCGTCATTTGGGTTTCAATAGAAACACCAGGAAATTTAAACTTTACTTCACTAAATTTAGCGATATCTGTTTCAGTTAAGTTTAGTTTAAGCGTGACACGTTCAGTCTTTTTTGCGGTTTTCACACGACTCATGAAGCGTTCGATGTCTTCTTCGCTCAAGTCAATAATCTTTCTAAGGCGTTCTACTGTATCTTCAATATCAGGTACATCCGCTTTACTTAATGTAGCCGTAAAAACTGGATAATTGTCAGCCAGTAGAATGCCGTTACGATCAAAAATATAACCGCGGGCAGGGGAAATCGGTTGTAAACGAATTCGGTTTTTGTCCGATGCATCTTTAAACTGGTCGTAATGCACAATTTGCAAATAAGCATATCGAGACAATAGAACAATTAAAAAAAAGATTACCACGCAAATAGCAAACACCACTCGACTGCGAAAAATTCGCTTTTCTTGTTGTACATTCTTCAGTGGGAACTGCTGCTTCATAGATCTTTACTTTTTTGCGGGTAAAAGCTGACTTTATATCAAAGTATTTTAACTCAGATTAACTATAAAATTTGAAAAATTAATAAATAGTTCGTATGTTATAAAAATTAAAATTTGACCAAATAGACACTAATTTTAAAGCTTGTTGTATATAAGAACGAAAATTATTCTGTTAAAGTCGAAGCACTATGGATGAATAATAATATTGTTCTCAGTTTGAGAGAATGGAGAAAATAATGAGAAAAATCGTTTCCTTTGCTGTCATGATGTGGGTAGGGAATTTAGCATACGCAGATTTTTCATCGTTTTATCCTGAAGCAAAATTGAAACCAGAACAATTTTCTAAAATAAATGTGGGTGCTGGTGTTACACAACGGTTAGCGCATGGGAATTTAGAATACGTCACTCCATACGGTATTGGATACGGAAAGCTTGGCGCTTTCTTAAATGACGACCACGATGTGGGTGCTCAAGTCGGTTTTCGTTACCCAATAATTCTCGGAACTAAGGACTTAAATGGATTTTATTTAGGTGCATTTGCTGGTCATCTAAAATCAAAAACAGTCAATGGTGAAAAGGAATCTCAACTCGGTGGTGGTATAGATTTATCATATGTCATGCTGAATAAAGAAAGAATTAGTACATTTAGTGTAGGGATAAAAGCAGGAGAGGAAATCACGCAAGGAAACCAAGTGATTTTTGAAACCAAACCAGAACTACAGTTTGCTTACACCTTAAGTGTAGGATTTTAGAAAGCTTTATGGTTTTATACCTCAAGTTCGACTGCAATTAGATATATGAATATGAGAGTCATGAATGTTTGGATATGTGAGTGATTTGTGGCAAGCCTTCGTCAATCGACCTGATTTTTATGCAGTACTGAGTATTATCCCAGTAACCGCATTTGTGACTTGGGCTCACGTCTGGATGGCACTCAAGATGGTGTTTTATCCAATTAAGTTTTGGGGTTTTCACTTAGGTCCGCTTCCGGTGGGATGGCAAGGAATTGTTCCACGTAAGGCAGGACGTATATCGGGTATTATTACCGACAATACACTATCAAAACTTGGCTCCTTACGAGAGTTCTTAGATGCGATGGATCCCGAGGATACTGCTCGTATCATTGGTGAACAGGTTGGCTTTGAGTTAGAGCACTTAATTGATGAAGTGATGATGGATCGCAATGCGGTTCTATGGGAAAACTTACCTTACTCAATCAAGAGACGTATTTATGCGCAAGCACATAAGCAACTTCCAAATGTTTTGAAAGAGCTCGTAACCGAATTAACTTTAAATGTTGAGTCGCTCGTGGATATGCGTGCGATGGTAGTGAGTCAAATGGAAGGCGACCGTCAATTGATGGTCAATATGTTCCTAAAAGTGGGTCAAAAAGAAATTAACTTCATTTGGCATATCAGTGCATTAATCGGTATGTTCTTCGGTATCTTCCAAATGATCGTTTGGTTTGTGGTGCCTTGGCATTGGACTGTACCATTCTGGGCAGCAATTTGGGGCTTTTTAACAAATTGGATTGCAATTTGGATGGTATTTAATCCAGTTGAACCACACTATATACGTTATCCACAATTCTTTGAATTAACGAAAGATCGTAAATTCCCTTGGATAAAACCTGTCATTCCACGCATTGGTTCTTATAATATTCAAGGTGCGTTTATGAAGCGCCAAGAAGAAGTATCTGATGTATTTGCCCGTGTAGTGACTGAAGATTTGATTACATTGAAATCTATTATGATGGAAATGATGTATGGTGGAAAAAAAGACAAAACACGCCGTATTGTTAAACGTCATATCAATGAAATCATGGAAACACCATTGGTTCGTACATCATTACAGCTATCTTTAGGTCCAAAAGAGTATGCAAAACTCAAGACAGACTTGATCGATCGCTCAATTGAAATTACGATGGTGCCTGTATGCGACCCAGCTTTTAATGCGAGCCGCGCACAGAAAATCTATCAAATGTTTAAAGAACGTATCCGTGAATTAACGCCGCGCGAGTTTCAAAATCTATTACGTCCTGCATTCCAGGAAGACGAATGGATCTTAATTGTGCTAGGTGGGGTAACAGGTTTCTTCGCGGGTCTGATTCATTTATTTGTGGCTTTCTTATAAATAGATGCTGGATTGGTGCCTACCAAAGACATTAACCAAGTATCGTCGATATAGTTAAAATGAGGATGTTTATTTATGCGCATTATATTACTCGGACCACCTGGAGCAGGTAAAGGTACTCAAGCTCAGTTGATCTGCAAGCGCTACAATGTCCCACAAATTTCAACCGGTGATATGCTCCGTGCTGCAATTCGTGAAGGAACTGAACTCGGTCTACAGGCAAAATCTGTAATGGACAATGGTGGTCTAGTTTCTGACGAACTGATTATTGGTCTGGTTAAAGAGCGTATTGCACAACCAGATTGTGCAAATGGTTGTATCTTTGATGGTTTCCCTCGTACGATTCCTCAAGCTGAAGCTTTGGAAAAAGAAGGCATTGATATTGATCACGTGATCGAAATTGATGTGCCTGATGAAGAAATCGTTAAACGCTTATCGGGTCGTCGCCAACATCCAGCATCAGGTCGTGTTTATCATATCGTCTACAACCCACCAAAAGTGGAAGGCAAAGATGATGAGACTGGTGAAGATTTAGTTCAGCGTCCAGATGACCAAGAAGAAACAATTCGTAAGCGCTTAGGTTCGTATCATACTGAAACTGAACAGTTGGTTGGCTTTTACCAAGGGCGTGCAGCTTCAGGTGAAAATGCGCCAACGTATGATAAGTTGAATGGACTTCGTCCTATTGAAGAAGTTCAAAAAGAACTTTTTGCAATTTTAGATCAAACTAAATAACCATTATTCAGCTTTGACAAAAAAGAAGCCCTAAGTCATATTAGGGCTTCTTTTTTATGATGTGAAGGTAAACAAGTGCAAAATATTGCCATTATTTTATTGATGCTTGCATGCTTGGCAGTATTGTCTTTTTTGGTATTTATAAGTTTTAAATTACTTCGCGATAGTCAAAAACAGATGAAATTAGATAAAGAGAAAAAAGATCAAAAAAAATCTCTTGATCGTTAAACCTGTTTTAAATCGATCTGTCTTGTCGCTCCATATTCGAAACGTTCAGGCCAGTTGCACACATCACTCACAACACACTCATTGCACTTTGGCCTCCGCGCAATACAGCAATAACGTCCATGTAAAATTAACCAATGATGAGCGTCTACAATAAACTCTTTTGGAATCACTTTAACTAGACGGTGTTCAACTTCGAGTACATTTTTTCCTACCGCAAGTCCAGTACGATTACCTAATCGAAAGATGTGGGTATCAACGGCCATGGTTGGTTGACCAAAAGCGGTATTTAATACCACATTTGCAGTTTTTCGACCTACGCCCGGAAGTGCTTCTAAATCAGCACGGTTGTGAGGAACAATACTGTTGTGTTGTTTAATCAATATTTCACAAGCTTTGATGACATTTTCAGCTTTAGAGTTATAGAGACCTATTGTTTTAATATAAGATTTTAATCCTTCTACACCTAAGGCATAGATTGCTTCAGGTGTGTTTGCTACAGGGAAAAGCTTATCTGTGGCCTTATTTACGCTTACATCAGTGGCTTGTGCTGATAAGGTCACAGCAACTAACAACTCAAAGGGTGAAGAATAATTCAGCTCTGTTTTAGGGTTTGGGCGTTGAGCTCTTAATCTTTCAAAAAAAATTTGAATTTGCTTTTTTGTCATGTTTTTTACAGTTTTAGGTGTTTTAACGTTCATTTAAACACCCTCAATTGAATTGAGTTTTTCATATAAAGTATTGAGTTGCTCTTGCTTATCGACACTCTCACGTACAGCAAGTTGTTTTTCAAGCTTTTTAATTTGTGTACGTAATTTGGCAAGTTCGATTGTAGATTTTGCATCTAATGTCTTATGAAGCGCTGTTTTTTTTATCGTTTGAATAGTAGGTACTGATTGTAATTGTTTTGAAAACTGAGCAAAAAGCGCAGTATCAATTTCAGCTTTAACGACAGGACCTTTGCGATGAAGACTGCGATTTTCCTCACGTTGAATATGAGCATAATAACGATTTCTAAGATCATTTTGTTCTAGGAAGCGGGCTTGCTGATTTGGTATGGGCTGTAAATCTTCAACAAGATCGATACAGTCAACTGGACAAGGTGGTATACATAATTCGCATCCAGTACAAAGATCAGTTAACACAGTATGCATTAACTTTCCTGATCCAATGATGGCATCTACAGGGCAAGCACTGATGCATTTAGTGCAACCAATACACTCGTCTTCACGTATGATCGCTTTCATACGCTGTGGGCGACCATCAGATTGAATTGGCCAAACGCTTTCTTCAGCTTTAAGCTTAGGGCGATTCAGTAAGTGAGCAATTGCGTCAGCAACAGGTTGACCGCCAGGGACACATTTATTTGCGTCTTCTCCTTCTACAATAGCTTTAGCATAAGGTAAACAACCATCACGGTGGCCACATAGACCACATTGGGTTTGAGGTAGGAAAGCATCAACTTGTTGTATCAATGAGATTTGTGCGTGCATGTACGTTAAAACTTAATCAAGCGAAAAGGAGATCATAGGTGTGAAATATGAATGATTTTAACATGATTAGTGTTAGTTTGGGGTGCGCTGTTATGGGTCATTTATCGCGCAATAAAAGCGCCGAATAAGCATTAATCCATAATTAAAAGTAATGAATTTGATAATTTAAAATTATTAAATACTATAATTAAGTAATTGAAATTAAAAAAATATTAAAAAAAATTATGAAAACTATTGTACAGTGCCTGTAAAAGATATTTAATACTTTGCGCCAAAACTTATCAATATATTGAAATTTTGACCAATTTTGATCCATTTTCTGCTGAGGATTAAGCGTTGAAATACAACAGCCTTAACGACTTCCTAGACTACGTTAAAACACGTGATGCACATCAACCAGAATTTCTTCAAGCTGTTGAAGAGGTGATGACAAGCTTATGGCCTTTTATTGAAAAGAACCCTAAGTATGCAGCTCATGGTTTATTAGAACGTTTAGTTGAACCTGAACGTGCGATTCAATTCCGCGTTTCTTGGGTTGATGATCAAGGTCAAACACACGTTAACCGTGCGTTCCGTGTTCAGTACAACTCAGCAATTGGTCCATTCAAAGGTGGTATGCGTTTCCACCCTTCAGTGAACCTTTCAATCCTAAAATTCTTAGGTTTTGAACAGACTTTCAAAAATGCGTTAACTACACTACCAATGGGTGGTGGTAAAGGTGGTTCTGATTTTGACCCTAAAGGTAAATCAGAAGGCGAAATCATGCGTTTCTGCCAAGCACTCATGATCGAGTTATACCGTCACTTAGGTTCTGACACAGATATTCCTGCGGGTGATATTGGTGTTGGTGGCCGCGAAGTTGGTTACATGGCGGGTATGATGAAGAAACTCAGCAATGACACTTCATGCGTATTTACAGGTAAGGGTTTAACTTTTGGTGGTTCACTAGCGCGCCCTGAAGCAACTGGTTACGGTACAGTGTATTTCGCTGAGGAAATGCTTAAGACTCGTAACGACAGTTTCAAAGACAAGGTAGTTACAATCTCTGGTTCGGGTAACGTTGCACAGTTTGCTGCTGACAAAGCAATGTATTTGGGCGCAAAAGTTGTTTCACTTTCAGATTCAGCTGGTACTGTATACATTAAAGACGGTTTAACTCCAGAGCTTTTAGCTGAAGTAATGGAGCTTAAAAACGTTCAACGTGGTCGTATCTCTGAGTTTGCAGCGAAGCATGGTTTTGAATATCTTGAAGGGCAACGTCCTTGGGGTATTAAGTGTGATATCGCACTTCCATGTGCCACACAAAATGAATTAGATGCTGATGATGCGGATAAATTGCTTGCAAATGGTGTGATCTGCGTAGCTGAAGGCGCAAATATGCCTTCTACACTTGCTGCAGTTGAAAAATTCGTTGATGCAAAAATTCTATATGCGCCAGGTAAGGCATCTAATGCAGGTGGTGTTGCAACTTCTGGGCTTGAAATGTCTCAAAATGCGCTTCGTTTAGGTTGGTCTTTCGAAGAAGTAGATGAGCGTTTACATGCAATCATGAAAGAAATTCACCGTAACTGCGTAAAATTCGGTACTCAAGAAGATGGTACTGTGAATTATGTAGATGGTGCGAACATTGCTGGTTTCGTAAAAGTTGCTGATGCGATGTTAGCTCAGGGTGTATTCTAATAATATATTCAAAAATAAAAAAACCGAGGCTTAGCCTCGGTTTTTTATTCTTTATAAAGAACCTTTTACAGCTTCACGCTCTACAGCCATATCAAAAATATAAGCATACTTTGATTGATCTGCAGCAGGATTTTTAATTTCATAACGTTTTACACGAATGATTTGACGTTCATTCGGACTATGTGAAAAACCTTCAATTTGATCGTAGAATAAAGTCCAGTCTTTATCGACTTGCGTTTTAATACCACTATCGTTGTATTTTATTTCTCTGACTTGTAGACAAGTTTGGGGAGCTACACCTGTACATTGTTTAGTTTCTGGCGAAATTTCAAGAAATATGGTTTCACCTTGAGTTTTGTATTTGGTTTCAGGTGTCATTTTACCCGTGAAGATAATCTTTTCACCATTCGGCTGTACCAAAGTCAACGTTGGATTATCACGATCATTTAAATTAAGCACGAAAGGAACAGCAGCTTGGGAAAATAGATTTCCAGCAAAGCGTTCTTGTTCGGCAGCCAAACCATTACATCCCTTCATGGTAGATGCAAGTTGAGCAGCTACGATAGTATTGTTTTTTAGCTCAAACCCGCCAAATAAAGTATTGCAGCTCGTATGAATTGAAAGTTTTTTATCAGTGGTGAAGTTTAAAGTGATTGGTTGAGGCGCATTTTGTGGATTGGCTTGCCATTGGTATGCAGAGAGAGTTTGATCAGCATTTTGTTGTTGAAGCACAGACACAGCTAAATCCCCAGCTTTTTGTAGATCGGAAGTCTGACACGCAGCAAGTGTGATAGGCAAAATAGCCAAGGCAATTAATTTTAATTTCATAACAAGTTTTCTAAATTGTATTGATCCGAGGAAGGATAACGCAGGAGATCTAAAAAATTATGGATACATTCTGCACTTTTCAGTATCAAAATGTATCCATTGATCGATGATTATTTCGTGATGGTCATTTAAAAAATGATATTTTATTTTCTCTCAATCAAAGCGATAAATATCCATTCCTAAAGCACCCATGGTAAAACTACTATGTACAATGCTAAAACGATCACCAGTGCCCATAGAGAAAAATAAAGGTGCAAAGTGTTCTATCGTAGGGTGGTTACGATGAACAAAAGGAATCGTATTCCACGCTAAAATAGCAGGATAATCCGAATGAGTGAGCTGCTGCACCACGTAGTTTCTAAAAGTTGATGCCCATTCTGGAACTTCACTCGTTTCACCATGCCAAGCAAGCTCTCTTAAATTATGAGTAATGCTTCCCGAGCCAATTAATAATATTTGCTGATCTCTTAATGGAGCGAGAGCTTGACCAATTTTAAATATCTCTTCAGCAGACATCGTCATGGGTAAAGAGATTTCGACTACGGGGATATCAGCTTCTGGATACATATGTAATAAAGGCATCCATACGCCATGATCACGAGGTCGTGTACTATTGGCATGTGCAGTAATTTGTGCCTCAGCGAATAAATTTAAAACTTGTTCAGCAACATCTGGAGCACCAGGGGCAGGATAGCGAATTTCATAGAGTGCATCAGGGAAACCTCGAAAATCGTGCCATGTTTCAGGTCTAGTCCCCGTACTTACTTCGAGTGCATTGCTTTCCCAATGCGCAGACATGACGATTATCGCTCTAGGTTTGGGCAAATTGAGACTCAAGCGATGTAAAGCTGGACCAACCTGTTCAGGATTCAAAGCCAGCATTGGAGAGCCATGTGAGATGAATAAGCCAGGTAGCGTTTGAATAGTCATGAGGGTGGTTCCATTCTTAGATGTATGAGGTGATCATCGCAAATTTTAGAAGTCAGAGTAACCATTTAAATTTGAACATCATGTTGCAAATTCGGAACGATTATCCAGCACGATGGTACGGATGGTTATGATTAATGCTCATGGCACGGTAAAGTTGTTCAATTAACAGAATGCGAACCATAGGGTGGGGTAGCGTTAATTTAGATAAAGACCAGTGCCAAGCAGCAGCTTTACGAACTGCATCAGAATGTCCATCAGGTCCACCAATCGCGAGCACAACATCATTCCCTTCAAGCATCCAACCTTTCATGGTTTCAGCTAATTTTTCTGTACTAAACTCTTTTCCTCCCACTTCAAGTGCAATTAAAAGTTCATTTCCTTTCAGTGCATTTAAAATGCTATCGCCTTCGATATTACGGTATTTTAAAATATCAGCTTCAGAGTCATTCTTTCCGCGTTTCGCCATAGGAAGCTCAACAATTTGAGTTTGTACAAAAGGTTGAATTCTTTTGAAATAATCTTCAAAACCAGTAAGAACCCATGCTGGCATTTTTTGACCAATGGTCAAGATACGAATTTTCATGAAAATGTGTCACTAGAAGTTTCACGTTATTATACATTTCAAAGTGATGAATTTATAAAATCAAAAGTTAAAACATAATGGGTTGTTAATTTTTC
>NZ_JFYL01000044.1 GCF_000632455.1 Acinetobacter sp. Ver3 | reverse complement strand
ATGTGCCTCTTTACTACATTGTGCTCGTAATAGACTCCCTGATGTTTTAAAACGTATTCATGCTACATTACGCTGTGGGGGTGTTTGTTATATGTCATTTAAATACGGCACAATAGACCGAGTAAAAGATGGTAGAGCATTTACCGATTTAGATGAAGAACAAGCTAAAGAATTACTAGATCAGTTGGATAGGGTTACTGTATTAAAACAATGGATTACTGTAGATAAGCGTCCTGATCGTAATGAGGAGTGGCTCAATCTGCTTTGGAAAAAACATGCTTAATTTTATTACCACTGCACAAGAACAACTCAAATTTCTAAAGAATATTCAGCTGATTTTACAGTCAGTGTAGAGTGAAGAAAAAAATTTAATATAAGGCTTATATTTACATTCTTAATTGAAAAAAATATGATCAAAGTTCAGACAGAGGATTTTGATATTTAATAAATATAAAAATACCTCTTAGTGCCAACTTTGTCATGGATAAAACTTAATGCAATTAAATAACAATGGTTCTAGGGTCTGTTGAGAATTACCGAGAGTTAATTAAACTCGCGCACAATTGAATCATGGCTTCAAAACTCGTATCTGTTTTACAACTACGCATCGCTATACGTTTAAATTCTTTTAACTTACAGAAATAGTTTTCAATGAGATGACGCCATTTATACATAATCGTATCAAATGCTCTCATTACTTTTCGATTAGATTTAGGTGGGATCACCACTTTCACTTTACGTTCATTGAGTTCTTGGATGAGCCAATCTGCATCAAATGCTTTATCCGCTAGTAATGCTTGATAATCAACATCTTCGATTAAAGGTTTGGTTTCTACTAAATCGTGATATTGACCAGGCATTAATCGAAACTTAATGAGGTTACCTAGACTATCCACTAAGGCAAGAATTTTACAGGTCATTCCACCTCGAGATTTACCTATAGACTGTTTGAAAGTCCCCCTTTTGCACCTTGGCCATGTCGATGAACTTTAACAATCGTTCCATCAATCATGGCGTATTCCAAATCAACATCTTCATTTACAGATGCAAAAATAGTTTCAAATACACCAGCTTTCACCCAATCACGGTATCTTTTAAAGACGGTATTCCATTTACCAAAATGAGCAGGTAGATCACGCCATGGACTGCCTGTACGGGCAATCCATAGGACTGCTTCTAAAAATAATCGATTATCTTTTCCACTACGACCTCGATCGGTCACTTTACCTAGGCAAAAAGGTTCCATTTTTGCCCATTGGGCATCAGTAAGTATGTATCTATCCATAGTACTATTATAAATTAATCAGTACCCTTTGTTAATTCTCAACAAGCCCTAGGAATTGATGTACGGACTGTTGGAGATATGGGAGCCTTACCTGACACCCTTCCTATGTTCTTGATCCCGAATATCCCTCTAAATCTTGAGACATTGATGATCATTTTGCCGTATTCGGTTGCCCTAGCAGCCGTGGGTTTGCTTGAATCTATGATGACAGCAACTATTGTCGATGAAATGACAGATACGCCAAGTGATAAATATCAGGAATGTAAAGGACAAGGTATTGCAAATATTGCTTCTGGCTTCATGGGCGGTATGGCAGGTTGTGCCATGATCGGTCAATCTATGATTAACGTGAAGTCAGGTGGTCTCACACGATTATCGACTTTTTCTGCGGGTATTTTCCTCTTAATCTTAGTGGTCTTTATTAGTGACTGGCTGAAAGTCATTCCAATGGCAGCCTTGGTTGCTGTGATGATCATGGTTTCAATCAGTACTTTTGAATGGAGTTCTGTCACCCAATTAAAAGACAATCCAAAAAGTAGTAATGTTGTGATGATTGCGACTGTGATCGTTGTAGTAGCAACTCATAATCTGGCATTAGGCGTTTTAACAGGTGTAATGCTTTCAGCTTTATTCTTGGCCAATAAACTAGAAAATGATATTCAGGTCAGTACTTCTTTTGATGGGACAGCTCGTCTATATGATTTGAGAGGTCAGATCTTCTTTAGTTCTTCTGAAAAATTTATGCAGGGTTTTGACTTTAAAGAAGATGTGAAAGACGTAATTATTGATTTAACTCACTCACATATTTGGGATGTAACATCAGTCGCTATGCTTGATTCCGTGGTCAACAAGTTCCAAAAGAATGGTGCGAATGTCACAGTACGTGGTCTAAATGAAGCCAGTTCGATTATGATTGATAAGTATGGAGTCCATTCGAGGATTTAATTTCAGGCAAATACTAAATTCATTTTATGACCAATGACACTTTGAGAAATCACAGTGTCATTTTTTATAATTAATTTTATTCGATATGAAAATATGGAATTGCATATATATGTTTATTCGTATATAAACATATTCAAAGATTCGATTGAGTTTGAGCAAATGACTGCTACTCCAAAAGTTAAGATTTATCATAACCCTGAATGTGGTACATCACGTAATACATTGGCATTAATTCGTAATGCCAATGTTGAACCTGAAGTGATTGAGTACCTTGTAACACCTCCATCTAAAAATGAACTGATTCAAATGATCGCGGATGCAGGTTTAACGGTGAGAGAAGCGATTCGTAAGAATGTTGATCCTTATCGTGATCTCGAGTTGGGCCGTGAGGACTGGATGGATGAACAGCTTTTAGATTTTATGCTGCAGCATCCAATTTTGATTAACCGTCCATTTGTAGTGACTGAGTTAGGAACTCGTTTAAGTCGTCCGTCAGAATTGGTTTTAGAAATTCTGCCACTCCCACAAAAGGGTGCTTTCACTAAAGAAGATGGTGAACAAGTACTGGATGCAAATGGGCAGCGATTGAAATAAAAATTTCATGGATATATGTGAATATTGATATATCCATATATTTGAGTGAGTAAAAAATATGGATCAAATCAATTTCTTTAAATGTTTGGCTGATGAAACGCGATTCAACATCGTCATGTTGGTTCTTGGAAATAATGAACAATGTGTTTGTGATTTGACTGAAAAATTAGAGTTGAGCCAACCCAAGATTTCACGGCATTTAGCCTTATTACGCTCTTCTGGTCTTTTACAAGATCGACGTCAAGGGCAATGGGTCTATTACAGTCTCAATCCCAATTTACCCACTTGGTGCGTAGACGTACTTAACACCCTTAAAAATGCTGATTTACAGCCAAAAGTTGCTCCATCATTTCAACAAATCAATAGTTATTGCGAGTAGAACAAAATGAAATTCCTTTTTTTATGTACTGGAAATAGTTGCCGTAGCATCCTGTCAGAAGTGCTGTTTAATAGTCGTGCCCCAGAGGGTTGGAAAGCATACAGTGCAGGTAGTAAGCCATCAGGGCAAGTACATCCATTGACCATAGAAACATTAGAAAATTTAGGTCTTTCAACAGATGGTTTGTGGAGTAAAACCATTGATGATTGCGAACAATATCAACCTGACGTAGTGATTACGGTTTGTGATTCGGCAGCGCAAGAAGCGTGTCCACTGTATTTAGGTGGAGCAATCAAGGCACATTGGGGCTTGGCTGACCCTTCGCATTTAGACTTGCCGAAAGAAGAGAAGCTCAAAGCATTCCAAGTGACTGTAGACCATATTAATCGTCGTTTAGATGCATTGTTGGCACTCGATACAGCGCACATGTCTCGTCCTGAATTGATTGCTGCAATCAATCACATCTCAGATATTGAATGAGAACATCATGGCTCAACAAAGATTATCTTTTTTAGATCGTAATCTCACGCTATGGATTTTCATTGCGATGGGGTTGGGAATAGCGATAGGCGTGTTCTTTCCGCAAGCCTCTGTCGCTTTGGATAAAATGAGTGTGGATTCAGTCAATATTCCTATTGCGATAGGTTTGATTTTGATGATGTATCCACCATTAGCCAAAGTGGACTATGCGACGTTGCCGCAAGTATTTAAGGATAAGAAAACACTGACTTTATCCTTAGTACAAAACTGGCTGATCGCTCCCGTGCTGATGTTTGCATTGGCAATCATATTTTTGCAGAGTTATCCTGAATACATGACAGGCTTAATCCTGATCGGTTTAGCTCGCTGTATTGCGATGGTCTTGGTATGGAATGGTTTGGCTTGCGGAGATAACCAATATGTTGCTGCATTGGTTGCTTTTAACAGTATCTTCCAGATTTTATTTTTCAGTACCTATGCTTGGTTGTTCTTGACCTTCTTACCACCTTATTTTGGTGTTGCAGGGCAAGTGATCAATGTGGATTTCTGGACGATTACTCATGCGGTATTAGTATATTTGGGTATTCCGTTTTTCCTTGGCTTTATAACACGATTCACTTTAGTGAAAGCTAAAGGTCTGGATTGGTATCAAAATGTCTTCTTACCTAAGATCAGTCCACTGAGTTTGTTGGCTTTATTGTTCACGATTGTGGCGATGTTTAGTCTCAAAGGGAACGATGTGGTGAGCTTGCCATTCGATGTCTTGCGTATTGCCATTCCATTGACGATTTACTTTATCGTGATGTTCTTCATCAGCTTCTTTATGAGTAAGTGGATGGGGAATGACTATCCTAAAACTACAGCTATTTCTTTTACTGCTGCGGGAAATAACTTTGAATTGGCACTTGCTGTAGCGATTGCAACTTTTGGTTTAGCTTCACCTGTGGCGTTTACTACTGTAATTGGTCCACTGGTTGAAGTACCAGTGTTGATTGCTTTAGTCAGTGTGTCTTTGTGGCTCAGAAAAAAGTTTTTTTAAAGCAGAGGTGTAATTTCTATGACTCTTCCAAATGTAGATATGAATCTTCTCGATCAACCTACCTTAGAAAAAGTACAAGCTAAAGTACTAGATCATCCACCACGTATATTGCTGCTGTATGGTTCTAACCGTGAGCGTTCATACAGCCGTTTGGCCGTAATGGAAGCAGGACGTATCTTGGAGCAGTTTGGTGCCGAAGTAAAAATCTTTCATCCTAAAGGGTTGCCTTTACCTGAAGATGCGGACACTGAACATCCAAAGGTTAAAGAGTTACATGACCTACTCGCTTGGGCAGAAGGAATGGTGTGGTGCTCACCTGAACGTCACGGCTCAATGAGTTCAATTTTCAAATCGCAAATTGATTGGATTCCATTGGCAGGTGGTGCGATTCGCGCAACACAAGGCAAGACTTTGGCATTGATGCAGGTCAGTGGCGGTTCACAGTCCTTTAACAGCTTAAACCAGATGCGTATTTTAGGTCGTTGGATGCGTATGATCACTATTCCGAACCAATCCTCTATTCCAAAAGCTTTTTTAGAGTTTGAAGAAGATGGACGGATGAAACCTTCATCCTTCTATGATCGAATTGTCGATGTCATGGAAGAACTATATAAGTTCACCTTGCTCACTCGTGGGCAAAGTCAGTACCTAACAAATCGTTATTCAGAACGAAAAGAGTCGGCAGAAGAATTATCTAAGCGTGTCAATCAACGTAGCTTATAAACTTTAGGTGATCAGAAATGCAAAAGAGACATTCTAAATTAGTGGTCTTAGGTTCAGGACCTGCGGGTTATAGTGCCGCTGTATATGTAGCACGCGCAAACTTAAAACCCACATTGATTGCAGGTATACAACTTGGTGGTCAACTAACAACGACCACTGAGGTAGATAACTGGCCAGGTGACCCTGAAGGTTTAACTGGTCCTGCACTTATGAAACGAATGCAAGCCCATGCTGAACGCTTTGGCACAGAGATTGTGTATGACCACATCAATGAAGTTGATTTAAGCGTCCGTCCATTTGTGCTTAAAGGCGACATGGAAGAATTCACCTGTGATGCACTGATTATTGCAACAGGTGCGACAGCACAATATTTGGGTCTTGAATCAGAAGCTAAATTCATGGGTCAAGGTGTCAGTGCTTGTGTGAACCGTACCGGGTTTGTCGGAGACTTTTTTATTTAAGTTAAGCCACCTGACCTAACGGGTTAATCTTATCATAGTACATTGCTTCAAACTCAAAAGGCGATACATAACCCAGTGCACTGTGTACACGCTTTTTATTGAACCAATCTACCCAGTTTAGTGTCGCAAGTTGTACATCTGCTAAACCTTGCCAATCTGCTTTTAGATATTCAATCACCTCTGTTTTGTATAAGCCATTCACCGTTTCAGCCAAAGCATTATCGTATGAATCACCAGTCGTACCGACTGATGCTCGTAAATTTGCTGCTTCTAAACGATTGGTATAGCGAATGGAAAGATCTTGCACACCTCTATCGGAATGATGAATCACATTCTTTGGCATACCTCGATCATGCAATGCTTGTTCTAATGCATCAAGCACCATATCTGTATTCATCCGTGTAGATACTTTCCATCCAACAATTGCTCGTAAGAACACATCAATCATAAATGCGGTATAGACCCAACCTGAATGGGTTTGAATATACGTGAAGTCAGCGACCTGAGAAGCACTGCTTCGCAAGGGTCAGGATGATCAGCATTAAAATTACGTTTCACTAAATCATCTGCTCGTTTTTGGTCATCTCGGTTACGAGTAGTTTGTTTATTCTTACCACGCCAAACACCTTGTATACCTAGCTTCTGCATCAATCGAGCAACTGTACAACGTGCAATAACATAGCCTTCACGTTTCAGTTGTTGCCAGATCTTACGCACACCATATCGACCTGAACTTTCTTTCCAAATTCGTTTAATTTGTTCAGCATGATACTCATCATGTAGATCTCGTTTCGCTCGATATTCTCTTGCGAAGCAATGCTTCTCATCAACGAGATCTAAAGTTCGGTAATAGGTTGAAGCTGCGATCGGTAAAATCCTACAAATCGCATCAACACCATATCGATCTTTATTGTTATGGATAAAATCCACCATTATTTGTGTGGGCGGTCGAGCTCCGCCTGGGCGAAAAAAGCGGCTGCTTTACGTAGAATTTCATTGGCACGCTTTAATTCTTTAATTTCACGTTCCATTTGCTTCATTTTTTCTTGATCAGATATCTGTTGTACTTTAATAGGATTTTGCTGATCTGAATACTTTTGATGCCAGGCACGAAGTGTTTCAGGAGTACAACCCTTGCGCAGTATACTGCTCAGGGAGCAATAGCGGTGATCGCAGCCCAATTCGATGGATAATCTTTTTCAGATTCAATCAATAATTGAACCGCTCTTTCTCTGATTTCAGGGGTATATTTTAATTTTGTCATCGGGATAGTCTCTCAGAATATTGACTCTCCGACAAACCCGGTACGGTTCAAGTTTTTGATCGCCAATTTCCCCGTGGCGACCACCGAAACGGTCGGTAAGTTCGGCAGTGGTATCAAGGGCTATGATCGGCTACAAATTGTCTATAAAGCCTTTATTTGCTTAAGCTTGGAAATGGAGGTTGATTTTGATGATGAGAAATGCCTGAATACATTTATTCAATCCATGTCTAAGGCCTTCAAGTACATAAACTTTAACGAGTTCTATGTCGAAAGGTTTTTGGGTGGTTATGATGATGCAGTAGTCAAGAATGTGGTGGGATATGTGGAGTCGATTAGTCCAATTTCTCGGTCAAAGCCAAAGGCCTTTTCGGCATTAACCAAGAGTCTGCTTAAGCACAATTTTGTGGTGGGTAATCATAACTTTTGCCTCATTTGTGATGGATTGATCTATCTTGATTCTACTGAATCGGATCATCGGATTGCCAAAGCCGTAGGTGGGCAAGGTGTTCTAGAGAATGGTCTGCTGGTTCATCCCATCTGTAATAGAATGAAATCAGATCTGAGTCTGGAAGAGATTAGAGCGGATTTGTTTGGTGAATTACTGTATTAATCAACAGAGCGATGAGCTCATTTTTGCAGATGTATCAATGATTAATCACATGATTTAACTTTTGATACATTCAGCCAATGTGGTTATTTTTAATTCAGTCTAGAATCACAACCAGAAACTAGCTGTAGTTTCTGAATGACCGTCAAGGTCCTTAGTTTCGCCCATAGATTCCCTCTGTGGGCTTTTTTTTGATCAAAAATTGTATAGATGCTCTAAAATAAACCTTTTAGCATTTCATAAGCAATTAGGATTAAGGCTGAGACCATCAGCACAACAAAAATAAGTTCCACTCTAGTTAACATATTAATTCCTTTTACTTTTCACTTAATTTATATAGTAGTTAAGTCGCAGCATCAATGACATAACATGACATGGAAAATAATTAAAAAGACAGAATTTGGATTTTTATCAGATCTACTGTTTGCATGCTTCAACAGTAGCTTTGAATGTTTCACTTAAACTTTAAACTTTTTTTAAAATTGAATATTTTTACATCTAGGTTCTAAACTTTGATAGAATTTATTAAAACTTTAGATTCTAAGTGTAAATAATGAGAAGCGCTAATATTCGACGTGATGGCTACTTAAAATTTCTGAATACATGGCAAGACCGTGATGTCATTAAAGTACTTTCAGGTGTGCGTCGCTCTGGAAAATCCACCTTATTGGCGATGTTTCAACAAGACCTAAAAGCACAGGGTGTACAAGCCGAAAACATCATTGCTATCAATTTCGAATTTATGGAATTTGAAGAACTCACAGATTACCGTAAACTACATGATTATGTACTGTCTAAAGTTGATAAAAGCAAAAAAAACTATGTTTTTTTAGATGAAATACAACATGTTACTAATTTTGAAAAAGTAGTCGACTCTTTATATGTTCGAGATTATATCGATTTATATATTACAGGCTCAAATGCATTCTTTCTGAGTGGAGAACTTGCGACTTTACTCACAGGACGCTATATAGAGCAACATGTTTTACCCCTTTCATTCCAAGAGTTTAAACAGTGGCATATTGAAAATAATCCGATCATCCAACAATTATCCAATCGTGATTTGTATGCCATGTACACGCACAGTAGTTTCCCCTATACGCTTGCCATGACTAGTCAGCAGGAAACCTATGATTACTTGCAAGCGGTCTATGCCAGTGTAATGTTTAAAGATGTTATTCCTCGTTTGAATACTGCTGATATTAACTCTCTCGAGCGTGTCGCAAGATATTTGGCAAGCGTGACAGGCTCACCTATTTCCATCAATAAAATTAAAAATACCTTTGTTTCAAGTGGGGTTAAGATTTCATTTGAAACAGTAAAACGCTATATTCAGGGCTTACAGGACAGTTTGTTATTTTATAGTGCCGCACAATTTAAAGTACGCGGGCGTGAGTTATTACAATCCTCTGAAAAATACTATTTAGTTGATGTCGGATTGCGCCGGATTATGTTGCCTGATGCTAATGCTGATCAAGGTCATATCTTAGAAAATGTGATTTATCTTGAGCTTGTCAGACGAGGTTATACGGTCTATGTAGGGCGGGTTGATGAATATGAAATTGATTTTGTTGCTGTCGATACTTTACAGAATTTAACTTATTATCAGGTGGCATTAGAAACGCTCAATGAGGAGACACTCAGCCGAGAGTTACGTCCATTACAGAAAATTTCTGATTCGTATCCCAAGTATTTGCTTACCTTAGACACGATAGGGACTGAAGCGAATTATAATGGTATTGTAAAAATGAGTGCTCTCGATTGGTTGCTATCTGAAAATAAGTAAAGTTGAGGGTAGACATGGATACTGTTCCTTAAAATGTATTCAAACATACTCAAGGACTAATTCGCACTCTGTTAATGTCTTGTTGCCAAGCGTGTAACTAGAGCCTGAGTCGGTCAGTTCTGACTTGTAGCGGTCAGTCCGTTCTTGCAATATACGCTTTACAGTTTTGTAAGGCGTATAACGACTTATCTCATTGTCGTTTAATTTTGCAAGCACGTTTCTCGCAGCATTCCAATCAGCTTGCACAACTTCCCCATTGAAACGGTGAAAACGATCTCCCTTACGTGTACCTATTAAAAGGCCATGCAAGAAAGAATCACTTTGCGAAGTATATGCAGAATTGACTAGATGCACCGTAGAACCTCTACGGTGAGATATAGAAGTTAGGGCATTAGCTAACAAACCTTTAGCCCATGTATTTAAGCGTCTATTGGTGTTTTTGCCATAGTTGCGTTTACTTTGAATTGGGGATGTTAAATCTTCCGCAACAATCACTTTGGCTTTATCAACCAACTTGTGAGTTGCTGTAAATATTAATGTTTTGAGCTTTGCTTTTTGAGTATCTTGTCGCTTATCTAGTTTTTTTCGACCTAGATTATTTAACTCAATTTTCTGTTTCTTGTGCGGTTTGGCTTTAGAAATCGCTCTGAGCTTATTTCTACGTTTGTACTTTTGATTTAGGTAGTCTGATTCACTTGAGATCAATTTACCTAAACCATTGCCATATACTTCACCATCAGAATCCACAAAGGCTTCTGAATAACCTTTATCAACACCTACGGTTTCCTGACCACAATCCTGTGTTTCAACTGCATCATAAGTTGAGTGAACTTCAACATTACCGTTTTTTAGAATGATTCTGTGTGCCTTGTGGCGCAAAATCAACAGTGGTGTTTAGTGGAATTTTAATGGTTTGTCGAGGGACTAGACTCGGCACTTTAAGCCAACATTGACCATTTAACTCAAAAGTTTTACACATATCCGCACGAACAATAATTTGATTATGTGTGTGATTAACACCATGCTTAAAGTGATTACGCATTTGACGATGGAGGAAATTATCAGTCATCCATTCATCTTTTTTAAGCAAGGTGTATAGTCTTTTTTGTTCATTATTACAGGAGGTGCGTTTTCGGATCGCCTGCTTTACTTTGTCTTTTGATGCTTCTCGATAGGCTTTAATATCACCTATGCAATCACGTAGCGTTTCTTTCCACGCATTTGCAGAAACACCAAAGTCACGACTTTCTTTCATCCACGCATCACGAATAGCTCTGTCACTGATATTCAAACCTGAAATAGCACCATATTTAGCCCACACCTCGCTACGAATACGACCAAGTAAAACAGCTTGTTTCTCAAGCTGTTTGTACTTTTGCACATTCAAGTTTTTACAGTGATGAATGCGTGTTAATTTCACAAAGTCATGCCTAGGTTAAGGGATTGGATAATCAATAGATATGGATGCTAATATACCAAGACAGTTTTTGCCTCGACGTATTTCAATGCTTCTAAGCCATGTATATGTTGCCACTTTGATAGCATTTCTTGTACTAGTAGAGCCACCGTATGTATTGAGCTTAGACATAAGTTCTCTTTTTTCAGATTCAGTCAAGGGTCTGGCATGAGTTACTTCTGGCTGCTTTATGTAGCTTCTAAGGATGTAGGTAGGGTCAATAGAAATACGTTTTGTGATAATGGCATATTCCATGACTTCACCTATTATTTGCCTAACAAAAATTCCCTTAACTTCCCCTGTACCTCTTCCTGATTTTTTGATTCTTGCCATAGTGCTATCAAGAACATTTTTAATATCAATCGAGTCGATCTCATGAATAGGTTTATTACCGATAAGAGGATAAACATCCTTCTCAAAATAACTGCTGCGGCGTTGTTCCCATTCCTTTGATTGTTGAGTTTTTCGAGAATTCATAAATTCGTTGGCGACTAAAAGGAATGTACCATTATTTGCTTTGATTGCTTCAAGGCGTTCTTTTTTCTGGTGGCTTATTGGGTCTACTCCTTTAGCGAGTTGTTCTCGATATTCCATTGTTTTCAAGCGAGCGTATGCTAAAGTAATTTCGGGATATTGACCGATTGTGAGCATTTTGGCTTTAGTAAGAAATCGGTAGCGATAACGCCAGAATTTGCTACCAGACGGGCGGATTTCTATACAGAGTCCTGAGTGATCAGCCACGCGGTATAATTCTTCACGTGGCTTTAAGCTTTTGATTTTAAGATCGTTTAGCATGTGATGTGAGTAACGGTATTTTAGAAAGTGCTTACTCACAATCTTACTCACAAAAATTGGTAATTGCATGTATCACATTGTTATGGAAAGTTAGAATAAAAATATATTTAAATCAATTGGATAGGTTGTAATGTAATTTGTATTTAGTGAAGGTTAGATTATTAATTGGCATGATGTAAGGCATTACATCTCGTCTAAATTAAAAAAGTCCGTATCCAATGCTAGTCAGTTTAATTGACTGGCATCTATATTTGATTAGAAAAAATGCAGTGATATCTCCATTTGGTGATGTAGAATCTTAAATACAGATGATAAATTGAATTTTTTCTAAATTTAGATGATCGGGGAGTTATATGAGATATCTTTCAAGGGTTTTAGTTGTATTGGTGGGGATTGCTTTAACAGCCTGTCAAGCAACATTAGGTGTTCATGAGCGGAAAGCTCCTACAATATCGCAATCACTTAATTTGAATATTACTAAAGAACAGCCTTTAGAAATCTATTTTCAAAAATTATCCAGTCACAGTTATGTAAATGCTGACATTAGAGCATGGGAAGCCACACAATTATTTTCTTCAGTCAAACGTACAAACTTAGATCAGCCATCTACTCATGGATACTTTTTAAGAGTGGCTTGTCAACAAGATCGTTGGAGTGAGGATTCTGGATTTCTTACAGGTTTTTTATGGTTAATCACCGCAGGAACATTCCCTGCAAATGATGAAACTTCGGAAGAAAGCTGTAAGCTCACGATGTATGAAAATGGGATGCAGATTGCATCAACAACTGCTTATTTGGATTATCGAATCGTGAGCAATGGTTGGCTCGTTATACCGTATCTTTTTGCAAGTAAAAGTATGAATGAAACCCATGCGCAGACCTCAGCTAATATCCGGGTCCGTAAAGTAATGTCTGTTTTAACGCAGGGAGCTCCATAATGTCTCGTCATTTGATGATAATGATCATATTTATGGGACTTGTGGGATGTACAAGTAATACATCTCCGCCTCCCATTCCTCAATTTACTTTACAAAATAAGCAAAAAGATGTAGATGGCTATTATAAATACGCAACGTATTGGTTTAGGGGGCAACTCAAAGATGGTATTCCCCATGGTAAAGGAAGCTGTCGTACGCTCTATTTAACAGAATTGGGTAAATCTGAATGGATCAATAGTTCTTGTGAATTTAAAGCTGGTCAACGTGTAGATGACTGGCATAAGCAACGTCTAGAGCGCAGCTTAGCGTTGACGAATGCAGAGCGACAAAATGAGTTACGTGTAGAAAGTGAAAGAAAAGCACGTGAAATACAACAGCGACGCGAAGCAGCGGCTGAAAGACAAGCAAATCAACAGATGTGGGCAAATGCTGCACTTCATGGTTTAAATACTTTGAATAGTACAATGCAACAAGCTGAAAATGACCGTATTCGTTTTAATGCTCGTATCTCTAAGACGATAAGTAATGCTCAGCAACAACGACAGCATATGGAGCAAGTAAATCAAACAAGGAGTACTTCGTCTAATGCATTTTCTTCACAAAAAAGTAGCAGTATTGATAAATCAAAAGAAGGTGTGAAAAAAGATGAACAAGAGCTTTTGAAGAAACAAGAACAACAGCGCAAACAAGAGGCTGAACAGAAACAGCAGGCTTTAGTCAAAAAACAGGAGGAAGAAAAACGCCAAAAAGAGCTTGAGCGTAAAAAACAGGAAGACTTAAGATTAGCCGCAGAAGCTCAGAAAAAACAGCAGGCGGAAAATTATAATCGTGCTATTCGAGCAGGAACACGAGTTGGGGCAATCAGTTGTCACGGTGGAAAAAGTACACGTATTGTAGGAGTACTTGGCAAAGCACAACGCCCTAAACATGTCTATAATGCTTGTAGGTTACAGGAAGTACGCTATCGTTGTCCTTCCGAGTCAAATTGGCGACATACCTCTAGGTCTGATTGGTTATTGAACAATGCCTGTATCGGCGTAGGGGATGATGTGACTGTCAATGTCAGTTGTCCAGCTGAGCAATTGATTGTTCAGGCAACACGCTTTAGTTGTGATGTAAAATAATTATACTAATTTTCACCTAAACCAGAATATCTACAAATGATAAATCATGGTTTTAATTTTGTTTTAAATGACATTTTATGTCAGATTCTTCCTCTCTCATCAGCCACCTTATTATTATCTAGATAGTATGGTGGCTTTATTTATTGGATTTTTATTTTAAACACTCTTAGAGTTGTGTTGTATATTCCACATTTTTTTGACTTTCCACCGGCTTTGTTGCACAAACCTATCTGTAAAGGCTTTTTCAGCGATATAATTTTCAAATGAAGAAGCCTACACACAAAATCTATCGCACAACCATTTGGCCCGCATATAACCGAGCACTCATGAGTCGCGGAAATATTGCCATTTGGTTTGATCCTGCTACGCAATGGTATGCTCCATCAAAAGGCAAACAAGGGCGAAATCAAACCTACTCCGACGCAGCTATCCAATGCTGCTTAATGATTAAATCCTTATTCCGTTTATCTTTACGTATGGTCACTGGCTTTGTGCAAAGTCTGATTAAACTTTGTGGATTAAATTGGACCGCACCAGATTACAGTACGCTTTGCAGAAGACAAAAACATATTGATATTGCGATTAATTATCAAAAACGCAGTGGTGGGCTTAACTTGCTGGTAGACTCTACCGGTCTAAAGTTTTTAGGTGAAGGTGAATGGAAAAGGAAGAAACATGGACCTGAATATCGTCGCCAATGGCGTAAACTTCATATTGGTATAGATGCCAAAACCCTTCAAATACGCGCCATTCAACTCACTACAAATAATGTGAGTGATTCACAAGTGCTTGGTGATTTACTCGATCAGATTCGACAAGATGAGCAGATTAACTCTGTTTATACCGATGGAGCTTATGACACCAAGCAATGCCGTCAGATCATTGCAGATCGGCAAGCGCATGCGGTGATTCCACCTAGAAAAAATGCGAAACCATGGAAAGATACAAAGAGTAGCTCGCTAGCGCGAAATGAATTACTTCGAACAGTTAAACGTTTAGGCAGGACATTATGGAAAAAATGGTCCGGCTATCATTGCCGAAGTTTGGTCGAAACTAAGATGCATTGCATCAAATTATTGGGGGATAAACTCAGTGCAAGAAAATTTGATGCCAAGTCAATGAAATTCATGCACGTGTAGCAGTCCTCAACAGATTTACGGAATTAGGTCGACCACTTACCCAAGTTACGCCTTAAATTTGGCTCAATTAGGGGGATTTGTATTTCAAATCTTTGTGCAACAAAGCCATTTCTACGGATTACCTAAAAATATTGATGACTTGATTCAATTGTTAGGGCAGAAGTTAAAAATATTTAATTTAGAAGTCTATCAACAACAACTGGCTGATCAAATCCTTTATTTATCAGAGTTTGGTAATAAGATATCAAATCAGTTACGAAAAATTGTATCTCAGATTGATTCCAATTCATTACATGAAAGTGAACTTGGAGAGTATGCTGATCTATTAAAAAAATTATCACATTTAAAAGATCTAACTGAGGATTTTGAAAGAGTTAAATCCGCCAGTATTAGATTGAGTAAAACAAATGCTTTGATTGTTAGTAAAGACATTCTTGAAATTCCGTACGCTGAAGAAATTGAGGATCCTGTATTACGTAATACATTGCTAGAGGCTTGGGAATGGAAACGTCTTGAGATTTTTGTAATGGCCATTAGTAATACAGGTCAAATTGAAAATTTGTATGAGCGCCGTCGTATTCACGAGAAGAATCTATCACAAAATTATGCTCAATTGGCAGCAAACAAGACATGGCTGGCATTAAAGGAAAATGCCTCGGATAAAATTTTAGTTGCATTACAGCGTTATAAAATTGCTGTACAACACTATGGAAAAGGGACAGGTAAGAATGCTCCACGTTATAGAAAAGATGCTCAAGTAGCCCTTAAAGAGGCAACAGCAGCTATTCCTTGCTGGGTCATGTCACATCTTCAGGTATCTGAATCTATGCCTGCTGAATTAGGCCTCTTTGACTTAGTGATTGTGGATGAGGCATCACAATCATCAATTGACGTATTACCTGTTTTAATGCGTGCTAAAAAATTATTAGTAGTGGGGGATAATAAACAAGTTTCTCCGAGTAATGTCGGTCTAGCAAGTGCTCAAATTGATGTATTAAGAAATCGTTATCTACATGGTCAGCCACATGCTGCATATTTAACACCAGATATGTCTTTATACGACATGGCTTCTTCTATCTATGAGTCAAGTGTGATGCTTCTAGAGCATTTCCGCTGTCATCCTGCGATCATTAGTTACAGCAATAAAAACTTTTATGGTAACCGTATTAAGCCAATGCGATTATCGAAGAAATCTGAGCAGTTAAGTCCAGCTTTAGTAGCAATTTATACACCGCAGGGGTATAGAGAATCTAAAAATAGCAAACATATTAATCGAATAGAAGCGAAAGCAATTATTGAGGAAATGAAACTTCTTCTTAAAGATGAACGATATACGAATAGATCAATTGGCGTGATCTCGTTGCTAGGTCCAGCACAGGCTGAGTTCATTCAATCAGAAGCTTTGAATGAGTTTGGCGCAGGAACTCTTACTAAGGTTCAATTTGCTTGTGGAGATGCTTCAGCATTTCAGGGTGCAGAAAGAGATATTATTTTCTTATCTATGGTAGCAGATCCTGAGAATTGTCATGCTTTGAGTCGATCTGATCATGAACAGAGATTTAACGTGGCTGCAAGTCGTGCTCGTGAAAGGATGTATCTTGTCCACTCCGTGAATCGTGATCATATATCTCCAAAAGATCTAAGGCTGAATTTACTCAATCATTTTTATGATTTGCAAGAAGATCAAAAAGCATCATTTGAAGCAAAATTAGACCTGTGTGAATCGGAGTTTGAAAAATCTGTATTTACGACACTCCATGAAATGGGTTACACAGTTACTCCACAGGTTAAGGTTGGTAGCTATCGAATCGATTTAGTCGTTGAGTCAGATGGTGATCAGCGTTTGGCTGTTGAATGTGATGGTGATAGCTATCATGGGCCAGAACAATGGCATGATGACATGATTCGTCAACGTGCTTTAGAACGTGCAGGATGGACATTCTGGAGATGCTTTGCATCAAGCTGGGAAATTGAAAGATTTAACATGATTCAATCATTACAAGCAAAATTAAATTCTATGGGGATTACAGCTACACATGGTATGAGTAGTTTAGTTAATGATGTTGAACATAAAGAATGGCTAGATGACGAATCTGAAATGCGTGGGAAAAGTGATATCGAAAAAGATTTGTTAATTGTTTAATTGTGCTAGCTTCTATTTAAATGGATTCGCTAGCGGATACTTACGGAACTAAAGATTACAGTAGTAATCTTTTGTTCCTAACATTTTACTCGGGTAAAAATAGGTTAAACATTTTTATTGTCATCAACCTATATAAGAAACCAGTTTTGATTTCAACTTCCACCACTTTTAACTTCGGTTATTTATGGGAGGATTACCAGTAGGTTTGATTTCGCCCTTGCTTGCCTTTTGATGGAGCGTAGCAGGATCAAACCAAATAGCAATATTTCCGCGACTCATGAGTGCTCGATTATATGCGGGCCAATTGGTTGTGCGGTAGATTTTGTGTGTAGGCTTCTTCATTTGAAAATTATATCGCTGAAAAAGCCTTTACAGATAGGTTTGTGCAACAAAGCCTCTGATAATTAATAAAGCGCCATTTGGCGCTTTATTCATCCTGGCCCTTCAATATTGCAAAATGCGATAATTGGTTTATACTTGATTTATAGCAAAATGCGATAAAATGTTATGCATGTGATCACCCACGCTAGAATTATAGAAGCAATACAAAAGTGGCCACAGGCTGAAACGGCATTAGATGGTTGGTATCGAACCATAAAGGCAAACGATCCGAAAGATTTTGCTGAGATGAAACAGCTCTTTCCAGCTGTCGATAAAGTTGGAAAGTTCCATGTATTCGATATTGGCGGGAACAAGATCCGACTTATTGCCGTCGTGATGTATCAGGCAAAACGTGTGTATATTCGTCATGTCTTGTCTCATAAAGAATATGACAAAGGTCATTGGAAGGAAGGTTAGTATGAACGCGATGATTAAACAGGCCGTAGACCACTGGCACTACGTTGCACCATTGCTCAGCAAGCCAGAAAATGAAGACGACTTTCATACACTTGTTGAAGCTTTAGATGAACTTTTAGATACCGTTGGTGATGATGAGTCTAATCCTTTAATGGGGCTTATTCATCAGCTTGGTGATTTGGTTTCTGATTATGAAAATGAGCATCTTCCTATGCCTAAAGGGGATGGTCGTGCTGCTTTGGCTTTTTTGATGGAGCAACATGGTTTAGGTCAGTCTGACTTAGCAGAAGTTGCAACCCAATCTGTGATTTCTGAGATTTTAAGTGGTAAACGCCAACTGAATATTCGTCATATTAAGGCATTGTCTGAGCGGTTTAATGTATCGGCAGATACGTTTTTCTAAAAGATAGGGCACCGTGAGCCGCTCTATTAGTAATCAATTTGAATTTCTTGTTAGTCTTGATATTTCAATTTGGCTTTGTTGCACAAACTGAACCGTACCGGGTTTGTCGGAGAGTCAATATTCTGAGAGACTATTCCGATGAAAAAACCAAACTATACCCCCGAAATGGCTTTGTTGCACAAAGATTTGAAATGCAAAGCGCCCCTAATTGAGCCAAATTTAAGGCGTAACTTGGGTAAGTGGGCGACCTAATTCCGTAAATCTGTTAAGGACTGCTACACGTGCATGGATCTCATTCACTTGGCTATCAAAACTCCTTGCACTGAGTTTATCTCCTAATAATTTGATGCAATGCATCTTAGTTTCAACCAAACTTCGCCGATGATAGCCTGACCATTTTTTCCATAGTATCCTACCTAAACGTTTAATTGCTCGAAGTAATTCATTTCGCTCTAGCGAGCTACTCTTTGTATCTTTCCATGGTTTCGCATTTTTTCTAGGTGGAATCACCGCATGCGCTTGCCGATCTGCAATGACCTGACGGCATTGCTTGGTGTCATAAGCTTCATCGGTATAAACAGAGTTAATCTGCTCATCTTGTGGAATCTGATTAAGTAAATCACCAAGCACCTGTGAATCACTGACATTATTGGTTGTAAGCTGAACTGCTCGTATTTGTAGGGTTTTAGCATCTATACCAACATGAAGTTTACGCCATTGGCGACGATATTCAGGTCCATGTTTCTTGCGTTTCCATTCGCCCTCACCTAGAAACTTCATGCCTGTAGAGTCCATGAGTAGATGCAGCCCATCACTACTTTTTTGGTAGCTGATTACAATATCAATATGCTTTTGTCTTCTACAAAGCGTGGTGTAATCTGGAGCTATCCAATTTAATCCGCAAAGTTTAATCAGACTTTGCACAAAGCCAGTGACCATACGTAAAGACAGACGGAATAAGGATTTAATCATTAAGCAGCATTGGATGGCTGCGTCGGAGTAGGTTTGATTTCGCCCTTGTTTGCCTTTTGATGGCGCATACCATTGCGTAGCAGGATCAAACCAAATGGCAATATTTCCGCGACTCATGAGTGCTCGGTTATATGCGGGCCAATTGGTTGTGCGGTAGATTTTGTGTGCAGGCTTCTTCATTTGAAAATTATATCGCTGAAAAACCCTTTACAGATAGGTTTGTGCAACAAAGCCAGTGGTTGGCTGAAGGTAATGAGCATCCATTAATTCAGAGTTCAGTATTTCATTATGAATTTGAGTTTATACATCCATTTGCTGATGGCAATGGGCGGATGGGGCGTTTATGGCAAACTTTAATCTTAAGCCAGTGGAATCCTATTTTTCTCAACATCCCTGTAGAAAGCTTGATTTATCAAAACCAAAAAGCTTATTACGATGCATTGCAAGCGAGCACAGATCGTTCAGATTCTGCACCTTTTATTGAGTTTATTTTGCAGATGATTCTAGATGCAATACTTAGTTCTGATGCCAGCGATCAAGATACCGCTCAAGCTAGCGTACAAGTTAGCGATCAAGTTAAACGTCTCATCCAGAATATGGAGCAGAAAGAATATAGCTTAACTGAGCTTATGGCTCTATTGGACTTGTCCCATCGAGCCACATTCCAAAAAAATTATTTAACTCCAGCATTACAAGCAGGTGTGATTGAACGTACCCTTCCTGATAAGCCTAAGAGTCCTAAGCAAAAGTACAAATTAAAAAATTGAACTATACTGAGTTTGATGTGATTATTAATATCATAATGAGTTAATTGTAATGTTATAACATTACATTTATTTTTAGGTGTAATTTTCTGCTATAATGCCGTACGTCACTTCAAATCCTGAATTCGGATTTGAACAAGATTTTAAAGTGATTCAATGCACTAAATCTAATTTAGGTCAAAATTGGGTCAATGAATTTTTTTATTCAATAAAATATATTTAGAATGAATGGGTTAGGATTTGAGCTCGATTGACGCCACCTTTTCACTTCGATTATTTATGTGAATTTCGATTCATTTATCTATTCGTTTTACCCATTCGAGCAAGTAAAATAACGGGAATTAAGCCGACTAATACAATGAGTAGAGCGGCTATTGCACCATCTTCATAGGCTCCTCTTGATGCTTCTGCATAGAGTTGAGTCGCGAGTGTTTCCATATTAATCGGTCTAAGTAGAAGTGTTGCAGGTAACTCTTTCATCGCATCTACGAAGACTAATAAGGCAGCAGAGAGGATGGCCGGAGCCAATAAAGGGAAATGAACGCGCCACAAAATGCCTCGTTTATTTTGTCCTAAATTACGAGCAGCATCATCAAGTACTCCATGAATACGATTATACCCAGACTCTATACTACCAATTGAAATAGCCAAAAAACGAACCGTGTAGGCGTAAATTAAGATGCCACTCGTGCCCAATAATAGTAAACCCGTCGATATACCAAGCTTGAATTCGAGAAAATCTGCGATTGCATGATCAATAGCGCCTAAGGACAGCATCAGACCAATTGCGAGTACTGTTCCTGGAATTGCATAACCGAGGCTAGCAATACGGCTAAACCATATATTTTGGCTAAATCGTGCTGAGCTGACGATCAAAAAGCCGATGAGGATCGTAAAGAAGGTTGCTACACTCGCTAGGCTCAGTGTATTTACCGAAGCTTCTAATAGGGAATCCGAGAAGCCCGCATATTGTATGCGCTTATAAGACTCTACAATTAAATGGCAAAATGGAATAACGAATCCAATGACTACGGGAATCATTCCAAGTCCAAATAATAGTAGAGCTTTACGGCCAGTAATATGTCGGGCAGGCATGAGTCGACTACGTTGAGCTGAGTTCATATAACGCTGTTTCTGACGTCCTAACCTTTCTATTAAAACTAAGAAGGTAATGAACATCAGCATGAAAATAGCAATTTGTGCGGCACTAGCAAGATCAGACTGATTTATCCATGTTGAATAAATGGATAATGTGAGCGTGTTAATACCAAGAAATTCAGTTGCACCAATATCATTAATTGTTTCCATTAATACCAAGCTTGTACCTACAGCAATTGCTGGTCGAGCAAGGGGGATGGCAACTTTTAATAAGACCTTATTAGGATTAAGACCTAGACTTCGAGCGACCTCGATTAGACTAGCCGATTGCATTAAAAACATGGCACGAGTGCTTAAATACACATACGGATAAAGTACGAAGCTTAGTAAAAAAATGCCTCCCCAAACTGATCGAATGTTTGGGAACCATAATTGTTGCATATCTAAGCCGAGACCATCCCTTAACAGACTTTGAACCGGTCCGATAGGGTGGAGAATGTCGATATAGCTATAAGCGATAATATAAGTCGGTACTGCAAGTGGTAAAAGCAACGCCCAATCGAGAATTGAACGTCCACGAAATTGATAGGCTGTAACAATCCAGGCACTGCCTGTGCCAATCAATATCGTTAGAAAACCTACCCCAAAAAGAAGCATAAACGTATCGATTAAGGTCGCTGGAATTACAAAGCGAATCAGATGATCCCAAATCTCATTATTGCCCTGTAAGGCTGTCCAAACCAATGCGAAAACAGGTAAACAGGCGAGAAGCGTCAATAGTCCACTGAGCGATATTAAAGAACGAAATGCAGATTTTGTTTTTGACATTAAAGTGTATAGGTCTGATGCAATATTAAATTGAAATTAGGACTTACAGGAAGGAGAAAGCCTCCCTGTAAGTTTATCGGAAATTAACGATTAAACTGGACTTTATCCACCAGCATATTGGCTGTTTTGCGGTGTCGAGCAATATCACTTAAGCGTATAGAATCCACTTGTAGTTTGCCAAAGCTTGCAATAATCGGGTCAACTCTAACCCCAGGTTTAACTGGATACTCAAATCCACTTTTTGCATAGATGGCTTGAGCATGATCCGAGGCTAAGAACTCTAATAGTTGAACTGCTTCTTTGCGATTAGGTGCATATTTAGAAACAACGGCACCTGAAACATTCACATGCGTACCGCTATTTTTAAATTTCGGTAGGACAACGTTAATCGCATTACCCCAACGTTGTTGCTCTGGGTCGCCTTTACGCATATTGCCGACATAATAGGTATTTGCTACACCAATATCACAAATCTTGCCAAGAATATCTCGAGCAACATCACGATCCCCACCACTTGCAGGACGAGCTAAGTTGGCTTTGATACCACGTAGCCATTTTTCAGCCTCTTTTTCACCATAATGCGCGATATAGGCTGCAATTAGACCAGTGTTATAAGGATGGTTGCCAGAGCGGATACAGATTTTACCGTTCCACTTAGGATGAGCTAAATCTTCATATGAGATTGCAGTCAAAGGCGCACGATCTTTAGACACGTATACTGCACGTGCACGCATGGATAATGCATACCAATGTCCATTTGCTGCGCGTAAATTTGCCGGTATTGAGGAGTTAAGGACTTTAGAATCAACACTTTGTGTTAAACCATTTGAAACCAAATCTACCAGATTACCGAAGTCGACTGTAAGCATCACATCTGCAGGGGAGCGTCGACCTTCAACTTTAACACGTTCAAGTAAACCATCTTTGATAAAAACCGTATTGACCTTTACCCCAGTTTTTTGGGTAAATTCTTTTAAGAGCGGTTGAATCAGTGCAGGTTCACGCGTGGTATAAAGGTTGACTTCAGCTGCATTCACCCAGCTTCCACACAACGCAGTCAAGCCAGTCAAAATGAGAGGAATTTTTGAAATTGATTTCATGACTTATTTCCTAGTTAATTCAAATTTAAATAGAGTATTCAAGCTGTACAAAACTTTTATTCACATCTAACTCATCTTCAGATTCGAAGAAATAACAAGCAGACAGGTTTACCGAGATATATACCTGATCATTTGCTGAATATTCGTATTGATCATCGACATGGGCAAAAATAATCATCGATTCAGAGATGATTTCTAAGCGCAACTGATAGGCTTGACCTAAATAACTAGATGAGATGACTCGAGCAGCAACTGCTCCTATAACAGGTTGATGATGGACCTGAACCTGTTTAGGACGGAAACAACATGAAATTGATTTTTCTTTGCCAGTTAAATGTTTTGGTAAAGGATGACGCCCAAAGAGCGTTTGAATTTGTTGATTTTCGTAATATGCTAGGGTCTCATTCAATACCGAGAAATATCGTGCAGCAAATAGTGTAGATGGCTGCAAATAAAGTTGTTTAGGTGATCCAATTTGAATGATTTTTCCCTGATGCATCAAGATAATTTGATCTGCAATCTGTAATGCTTCTTCAGGATCATGTGTGACGATCACGGTGGTAGTCTGGGTATTTTTTAAAAGCTGGATGGTATTTTGTCGGATTTGATCACGTAGGCGATGATCCAAATTGGAAAATGGTTCATCCATAAGAAGTACATGCGGCTTTGGAGCTAAAGCACGTGCTAATGCAACACGCTGTTGTTCACCGCCTGATAAGGTGTGTGGATAACTACGCATATGATGGTGCATTGAAACATGTTTTAAAGCTTGTTCTGCCATTTCTTGTTGCTGGCCTTTAGGAAATTTTTTTAACCCAAACATCACATTTTCGAGCACGCTTAAATGGGGGAACAGGGCATAATCCTGAAATACTAGACCAATATTTCGAGATTCTGCTGGAATCTGTTGCTCTTCATTCCATAAAATATTTTGTTCAAGTTGAATCGAGCCATTTGTCGGTGTTTCTAATCCAGCAATTAAACGTAGCATTGTCGTTTTACCACAACCTGAATGTCCAAGTAAGCAGATGATCTGCCCTTGATCCGCAGACCATGTTGCCTGACTGACAGCAAAGCGTTGGCCAAATTTTTTGCTTAGACCTTTAATTGTTAAAATACTGGCAGAAGATCCTGCATACATGTTCATACTGAGCTCGAAGTATTAATTCTTATCTAAATGATAACTGATAATTGTTTTGAATATCATTGAATGTTTGTAGACCCATTTAAAAATTTACGCAATTTTTACGACCAAATGAAATAAATGTAACTAATATTTTTATTGTCAAAAGTGTTACGGGTATGGCACTTGACGCTTTTGGCAACTATCTTTAACTTGAAAAAATCTAATTTGGAATATGTAACTGATGGCATCTCCACGCGTTGGTATAAATTTCAATAGATTTAAGATCTCCAAGAGAGAGGCGTTAATAACATCTGTGGTTACATTTTTTAGCGTTTTCCTCGCTAAGATGTGTGATCATTACTTCGGTGTGGATGATTATTCCCTAATTTTTCTTACAGCTGT
>NZ_JFYL01000043.1 GCF_000632455.1 Acinetobacter sp. Ver3 | reverse complement strand
AATAAATATCCTGTTCGGATAAATCAGGATTAGCAAACCAATTTCTAAAAACTTTAGAGTTAAAACTTTCTCTAATATCTAGAATTTGGTCTATTTCAACAGTTCCTTTCTTAAACATTTGATAGAAATTAGGAATCCTCTTGTTTTCACTAACCTTTTCAAATAATTCTATCTTTTCATTAGCTTTGTTAATATTTCCACTAATTGAAATAAACTTTGATCCTAAATAATCTTTTGCATAATCATCCATAATACTATTTGATAAATTATGTCTATTTTGCATCTGCAAACTATCTACAATTTCATACAGTCTCATAATTTCGAAAGTAGTCTTATAATCTAGATTATTAAAGTCTATATGCTCTTCATTTTTTATAATGTCTATATTCTTTAAAAATATAGAATCATCACGCTCATCTTTATTAATAAGCGCATTATCAAAATATTGAACTATTTTCGATCGATGACTTTCATTTACAGAGTATTTTTTATAATTTCTATCCAAATCATGCAATCCTCCTAAATACATAAGTGGTTCAATTTCATACCTAGTCTTATTGAGTAATAAATTTTTACTTCTATGAACAATAACATTAGGATTTTGAAATCTTGGAATGATTTTAATTATTTTCCGTTCCAATAATTTTGTTGAATTTACAACACCTATAAAACTAACAATCTTTAAAAAGTCTTCATCATTTATAAAAATTTCATCGTATAACATTAAACTTAAAAAAAACTTTTACGGTACTATTTTCTATTAAGGTTCTATATTCATCGCGTTTCACAAAACCAGAATATCTGTATTCATTCTGCTGTATATCTCTTCCATTTTTATCAATAGCTGTCAAAGTTCCTAAAAGTGATGGAAAATTAGAAAGCATCACATGATTATGATTCATTAATATCAATCTCAATTTTATTATTCTTTTAAAATATCTTGAAGTAATTCAAAAGTCTAAATTATCTAAAGATTATTTCATGTTAATGCCATCAAAAAAGTATCCTCTGTTGCCAAACTCGAAGAGTAGGACGTATCTAATCTCCTCACCCCCTTGCTAAGCAGTGCTTCTCATCCCAGAGGGAGTGTCATGTAATTATTTTGATACGCGGTGTTCCCTCTCTTGAGCAATATTTAATGCATTGCTTTTAAATCGAAGCGCAAGTGATGAGAATCCTCAAAATATATTTTGAGTTCGCAAGGGAGAGGTATCTTTTAAAATAAAAAATCAAACCACCAGAAAACACTGTTCTATTTTTCGATCTTCATTTGCCTACTTTCACTCTTCTATACTGATTTCATCATCAAGAAGAATGAAACAAATCATGAAATCAACAGTACTCAACGCCCAAAGCTACGGACAACCCGAAGTCCTCGAATTTACAGACTACACCCTCCCACCATTAAACCCTGACATGGCACGCATCCAAGTCAAAGCCGCAGGAATTAACCCCATTGATGCACGTCGCATGACAGGTGAATTCAAACACGCACAACTCCCACAAACCTTTGGAACTGAGTTTGCAGGGGTAATCGTAGACGTACCTGAAAACAGTGTATGGAAAATCGGTGACGAAGTTTTGGGTTCTGGTGGAGCATTTACCCATGCCACAGTGATAGACGTTCCTCTCGCCAATTTAGTCGCAAAACCTAAAAATCTGGAATGGTCGATTGCAGGCTCGATTGCAGGAGCAGCTCAAACTGCGATGACTATTTTAGATGAAACTGGTCCAATGCAAAGTTTATTGGTACACGGTGGGTCAGGCGGTGTGGGTTCGATCACCATTCAATTGGCAGTGAGTCGCGGCATTACCGTCGTAGCAACGGCATCAGCAAAAAACCAAGACTATATCCGCAGTTTAGGGGCGATTCCTGTCGTGTACGGCGAAGGATTGATTGAGCGTCTGAAACAAGTCCATCCAGATCAATTTGATGCTTCGATTGATATGGCAGGTAACGAGGATGCCACTCAAGCCTCATTGGCAACAGTGAAAAATGGCGGATTTATGGGCACGATTGCAGGACGCAAACTGTCATCCGCTAAAATTCAAGCGGTCTGGGTTAAACGTAATGTTTCCAATTTAAAACATGTGGTCGAATGCGTTGCAAATAACACCTTCAATTGGACAGTCAGTCGTGAATATCCTTTTACAGAAGCACAGCAAGCCTACCGAGACATTTTAGAGGGTCATACGCAAGGTAAAAGTGTGCTGCTATTCAAATAATTTCTATGCGTACAATGTGAAAAGGCAGGATATCATCCTGCCTTTTCTCTAGTTTGAATTTTGATATTGAGTAATTCTACCCTACATTCATCAATCGCCAAATTATGTATATTCTTACGATTGATTGAAATTCGAGATTAGCGAGTGATCCCAAGCTTGTTCCAAATATCAGGAGTGAGGAATGTTGCCACCAATTTATTTAAATCAATATAACGCACCACCCCTTTCAGCTGATTATTCACTTCAGGGTTTTTAATGATTTCTTCGCCTGCACTACGACCCAATGCTTGAAAACTTTCACCAACAGCTTGAATACCCTCAGCTTGAATCACCGCTTTGGTCTGTGTTGAACATTGCTCTACGATCACACGTTGCAAGACTTGCGCTAACTTTTGATCCAATGCCGTACGTTGCTCAGCACTGACATTACTAAAGCCTTTTAAATCAGGATGAGTAGACAGTGCTGAATATGTCCACTGTAATACTGTCGTTTTATCAGCAGCGGTCGTCGACTTGACCAAACAATCACTCAATTGATCTACAGCTGCTCCCGCATTCGAAAATGTCGATACGCCCATGATCAAAGCCGATGCACACAGTGTACGTAAAGCAGTTTTATTCATTTTTAATGTCATCACTTAAACTCAATTTTCATCGTTGTCATTATGTTTTTGTTGTATCACATCCTGAACGCATTTCCCTACAGATTCACTGTAAAACAAGTAAGCACATGAAAATTTAGGTAGTAAATTTGCTAAATCATGCACATGAATGATCATATATTGACAATAAAGCTTCAAAACCAGTAGGAATAGACGTCAAATTCAAACTATCAATTTTTTAAATAGTTTTCACCAAAATATATAAATTGGATAAGTACTTAAAAATCAGTAATGATCTTATTCAGGGCAAAAAACTCGGAATTGAATCATGGAAAAAAGAATTAAGATTGCGCTCATTGGTGGTGGTATTGCTGGATTAGCTTTAATGACCAACTTAGTAAAAAATAAAAAATTTGATGTGCATTTATATGAGTCAGCAGCACAGTTTTCAGAAATTGGCGCAGGCATTTCATTTGGTGCCAATGCTGTTAAAGCAATTGAGCTTCTAGGCTTGGGTGAAGAATATCACGCCATTGCGGATACAGTTGCTGCGCCTTATCAAGATATCTGGTTCCAATGGCGTAATGGCTATACCGATGAATACCTATCGGCTTCAATCGCACCTCAAGTCGGTCAATCTTCAGTGCATCGTGCTGATTTTTTAGATGCACTTATTCCATTTGTTCCTTCACAAAATGCACATTTCAATAAACGTGTGCAATCTGTTGAAGCTTCAAGCGCTGCTGTTCGTTTAACTTTCCAAGATGGTGAAGTGGTTGAAGCTGATTACGTGATTGGTTGTGATGGTATCCATTCTGTTGTGCGTGATCATGTATTGGCATCGCATCAACTTCCAAAAGTCGATCCTCAATTTTCAGGAACATGGGCTTATCGCGGCATTATCAAATATTTAGATTTTAAACAGGTCATTGCAGAACTTGGACACGATCCTGAACTTGCAGATGTCCCACAAATGTTATTGGGTAAAGACAAACACATCTTAACTTTCCCTATTCGTAAAGGTGAAGAAATCAATATTGTTGCCTTTAAGTCAGATCGCAAGAATACAACTCTGCCAGAAGGGACTCCTTGGACACGACCAACAACCAATACTGAAATGCTGGCTGATTTTGCGGATTGGAGTGAGAGCTGTCGCGCATTACTGAACTTAATTGAAAAACCTACCATCTGGGCGCTTCATGAGATTGAGCCACTTAAGACCTATCAAAACAGCGAACACAATGTCATTTTGATTGGTGATGCAGCACATGCCATGTTGCCACACCAAGGAGCTGGTGCTGGTCAGGGTCTTGAAGATGCTTTAATTCTTTCTGCATTATTCAAACATCTGGAACATCACTCAGCGCAAATCTGCACTGAAGACCTTGCACAACTCTCTCATGTCTATGAGCAACTGCGCAAAGAGCGTGCCATCCGTGTACAAAACACGTCAAGAGAATCTGGTGAGATTTACGAATTATATTCACCCCTGTATCCAGACTTTGACAGTGTAGGTCAACATTTGGCACACCGTTTTGATTGGTTATGGCAACACGATTTAGAGAAAGACGTTGAACTTGCACAACAACGCTTAGGCCAAGCAATCGAGAAAAATCTTGTGGCTGAAGCCATATAAATAAGCAAAAACACTAACAGGACTGTTATCAACCGATTCATTGACCAGGGAGGTCTCCATGAATACGTTAAATGCAAATGAAATTATTGATCATGCCAAACTCAAAGCCATTCACTGGCGAGTCATCTTACTCAGCGCATTGATTATTATTTTTGATGGCTATGACTTAGTCATCTACGGTGTGGCATTGCCTAAACTCATGCAAGAATGGGCAATCGATCCAATGACGGCGGGCTTCTTAGGAAGTCTTGCCCTCTTTGGCATGATGTTTGGAGCCATCATTTTTGGCAGTATGAGTGACAAACTTGAAAAATATGGCTTTAGCCGTAAGAAACTGATTGCAGTTTGTATTGTCATTTTTAGTGGTTTTACCGTGATGTGTGGCCTAGCGAGCAATCCTCAAGAGTTCGGGATCTATCGCTTTATTGCTGGCTTAGGTCTTGGTGGCGTGATGCCGAACGTTATTACACTAATGACGGAGTATGCGCCTAAACGTTTACGCTCCACCTTAGTGTCATTGATGTTTAGTGGTTACGCTGTAGGCGGAATGTGCTCTGCCATTTTAGGCATGTGGCTAGTACCGCAATTTGGCTGGAAAATCATGTTTATGATTGCAGGTATTCCACTCATTCTATTGCCAATCATTTGGAAATTATTGCCTGAATCCATCGATTATTTGGTTCGTCAAAATAAACATAAAGAAGCGGCTCATATCTTAGAACAAATTGACACAAATCTAAGAATCCCTGCTGATATGCGCATTAGTCTGCATCAAGAAAACCAAGAATCGTCTAAATCACCAGTGAAAGACTTATTTACTGAAAGTCGTGGTGTAACCACTGTTCTATTCTGGGCAAGTGTCTTTATGGCATTGGTATTGGTATACGCGCTTGGTAACTGGTTACCTAAACTGATGATGGAAGCTGGCTACAACCTCTCTACCAGTTTAGTGTTCCTATTTGCGCTCAATATTGGTGGTATGCTGGGTGCAATCTTTGGTGGTTTTTTTGCTGATAAATTCAGTTTACCTAAAGTTCTTTGTACCTTGTTTGTTAGCGGCGCAATTTCCCTATTCTTGTTAAGCTATAACTTACCAACCATGGTGCTTTACTTCTGTGTAGCAGTCGCAGGTGCAGCATCGATTGGCGGACAAATTTTATTGTTGGCTTATATGTCACAATATTATTCATCTAACATACGTGCGACAGGTCTAGGTATGGCACTTGGCGTAGGTCGTTTAGGCGCGATTTTGGGTCCAATCTTATGTGGATGGTTACTCAGCCTTAATTTGCCAGTGCAATATAATTTCATTGCCTTATCTATCCCTTGTATGATTGCAGTGATCAGTGTGACTGCGATCCATCTGCGCAATAAAAAAATTGCAGGCGCAGCAAACGGCGTTAAAAACGTGGCTTATGAGTAGATGATTCATCAATACCATGTAAGTCATTAAAAATAAAAGAGAGAGTTAACTCTCTCTTTTTTTGTTACAGTGGTTATTCGATATAACGACTGTCTCTAAATATTTACAAGGAATGTAAAGTTGATCGATTTAAGTCTGATTAAAGTTTTTATTATTATTTATCAAACTCAAAATATCAGTCACGCCGCAGAGCGCTTGAATCTCAGCCAACCTTCTGTCACCTATAATTTAAATCGACTGCGGAAAATGCTGAATGATCAGCTTTTTGTACGTGACAAGTTTGGTGTTAAACCCACAAAGCTTGCACAAAGTCTTTATCCAAGTTTCTACGAAGCGATTGTTAAAATTGATATGGCGATTGATTCTGCCAAGCATTTCGACCCGCTAACCTCTTCAAAAGTATTTCGTTTAGGCATTTCTGATTTAGGAGAAATTTGTTTACTTCCCTCGCTGATTGAATATTTAGAACAACATGCTCCCAATATCAAACTTGAAATTGAGGAAATTCACTCAGAAAAAGTAGAGGAATGGCTGGTTGAAGGCTTTTTGGATGTGGCTGTTTTTAATAGCAGTCACACCATTATGCCCAAAATTGAATCTCGAAATTTGTTTGAGGAACGTTATGTCTGTATCGCTAAAAAAGAGCATCCGCGCATACAGCAAAAGCTCAGCATGGAAGCGTATTTATCGGAAAAACATGTTGCGATCAAATCGAGTACTGGTCATATTGAAATTGATCAGCGTTTAAAAGAACTTGGTCATTCTCGTCAGATCATGCTTGAAGTCCCCCACTTCAGTGTTTTGCAGAACGTGGTAAAACACTCAGAACTTCTGGTTACTCTGCCTTCGAGAGCCGCGAAGGTTTATCAACAGCATACGGATATTCAAATTTTTGAACTCCCTTTTGAAGTTAGCTCATTCAATGTCAGTGTTAACTGGTATAACCATAAGGATGATTTAGACGCACGTAAGTGGTTTTGTAAGATTCTAAAAAATATTTTCAGCACGCTCTAAGTTCCCACTCAGACATAACAAGGCTCGTCTATACGAGCCTTTTTTTTTAATAATTTAAATCCATAATGGGCACTACTTTTCTAAAATAGATTCAAATGCTTTTAGACGTTTACGGATAGAAAGTAGTTCAATAATCGTTTTCCACGAACTCACCAAATATTGGAATGACTCACGAACACGATTGAATACACCCATAATTTGTTGGATCAATCCCAGTGTCAACAGGCCTGCTGCAATCGCGGGGAACAACACAAATAACATATAGAGATTGTCCAGTTGTCCATACCAACGTGCAAACAAGTTGAAATAGGCATAATGGAAATACAATTTAAAATAGTTAGCACGAATATTCTTAAAAAGTTGTTTTAAGGTTGCAGGTTGTGCACGATTTTCATGGTCTTCGCCGTATACCAACTCTTTACGATATGCCGCTTCCACTTTTTGATTATTAAATTCTAATCCTGGCAGTTTCATACCCACCACCATTAATAAGACAGTTCCAAATACCGCCCATCCAATCGCTGCCCATACTAAAGAATATTGCAACTCACCAATAAACGGTAAAACAGGCACTTTCGCAGACAATGCAAATAATAAAGGAAGAAAGGCAATTAACATCAGTACTGCACGGACTAACTCAACCCCTAAATCCTCAACGATCGTTGCAAAACGCATGGTGTCTTCCTGTACACGTTGCGAAGCACCTTCGATATGACGCAATTTCTCCCAATGCTGAACATAGTATTCGTTCATTGCTGTACGCCATCTAAAAATATAGTGACTGGTAAAGAAAGCGCTGATGACGCCTGATGTCACTGAAATACTGGCCAAGCTGATAAAGGTCCATGATTCCGCATAGAGTTTATCCACCTCACCACCACCAGAATTTAAAATCTGTTGAATAGAATCCCAAAATGGTACATACCATGCATTCACAGCAACGCTGACTTGTACTGTTAACCAAATATTAAAAAGGATAAATGCAGATCCCCATACTGACCAACGCTGCCACGGATTGTCTGATTTTATTTTCCAAAACAGTGCAAATAAGGCGGTCGCCACCAAGAACCATAGATAGAACCACAAAAATTGTGGTGACCAAAAACGACTGATATTAATCGCAAGTTCAGCTTCTGCATAACCTTGAGGAAAACCTAAATATTCGCCCCATTGTTTTCCATCCGCAAAAAACCATAAAGCGAGATTAATAAAAAACCACAAGACGACAGAGAGAAAAAACCACTTTGGGTTCGGAAAAAATGACTTAAACATTCAGCGCTTATATCCCTAATTTTGTTTGAATGAATTTTCTGAATAGTAATCCTAATTCTGCTGAGTCGGTGCGTTTTTTAGAAATTTTTTGTTATATCTATTGCACGCTCAGGATTGTTGTAACATAAAAAAGCCCCGCAATGCAGGGCTTTTCATCGACTTTAATTAATCGCGAGTTTTTACATCGTACAATTCAATTTCAAAGATTAAATTAGAATTGGCTGGAATAATATTCCCCATTTTACGCTCACCATAAGCCAAATGTGCAGGCACAATCAGTTTACGCTTACCCCCAACTTTCATTCCAATAATACCTTGATCCCAACCTTTAATGACACGACCTGTACCAATCACAGTCTCAAAGTAATTACCACGGTCTAATGATGAATCAAATTTCGTACCATCTTCCAACCAACCAGTATAATGCGTGGTAATTAAAGCACCTTTTACAGCCTCTTTACCTTCACCTACCACCAAGTCAATAATTTCTAATTCAGCCGTCATGTGCTTACTCCAAATTTAATCGTTAAAATCTTAGTGGCTTACTGTAATTGAGTCCACTCAATCTCAGCTTGACCTTGATCTGAAATCAATGTCCACTCGCCATCCATCACATTCAATTGCAGTTGCATTGTACGTTCGCACAATGCTTGGATTTGTGCCGTTGTTTTTTCACTGAGTTGCCAGATTTGCACATTTTTCAATGTTTTCAATTTACTGTTGCGCTTATACCATTCATCCACTGATGATCCATAAGTGACCACCGCAACTTCCTTACAACGCGCACTCGCTTTTTTTACTTTATCTTCGTCTGGACTACCCACTTCAATCCATTTTTCTAACTGACCCGTTAAATCTTTCTGCCAAAGTGCTGGCTCATCAGTTTCAAATAAATCTTTAGTAAATTCTAAATGCTCATCTGCAAAACGAGCATATGCCAATACTCGAACCATCAAACGTTCAATCGTTTCCGACGGATGTAGAGCCATCGTTAACTGATAGTCGCCATATTGATGAACATCCATATTGGCTATGTTTAAATCTGCTTTATAAATCGTCGCTTTTAACGCCATAAGGGGTATCCTCAAATTTGGTGCTAAGCATACCCGATTCAGCGTACATTGAGAAAATGCTTTTCAATCCGTCTGTATTCTGAGTTGAATGATCTAACGATTTTATTGATCATCGATTCGCGCCTTAAGAATTGATTGCTCTAAATGCTCCCAATCTTGATTCTGCTGGGTTATCACTTCAATCCGATTATCCACATTCTCTTCGCCTGATTTGTAATTGAATTGATCAGGATTAAAATTGAATGTCATCCAACCTTGGTTGGTATTGAAGATGCCTTTAATACGTACCCAGTGTTTTAGCTCACAAAGGATGTCTAATAATTCATAAAAATCAAACTGCCAACGTTTTGGAAGCTTCCATCCTGCCACAATATACCCTTGAGCCTGTTCGACGTAATGATACGGCAGTTGCTTTACGGCTGGCATTTCCTCATCAGCTTTGAACTGACGTTGAACCTTGAATAAGGGTTTCATTGAACGCTGAATTCCTACATAAGGATAATCAATTTGTTCTAAGCGAATATTGCCTTGATCAGCTTCAAGCCAATGCTGAATATAAGCTAAATATTGTTGTTTTAAATCAGCCAATTGTTTTCGATCCATGTCATTCATGTCTGAAGCATGTGACACAACCACGACTTGAGCCGCTTTTAACTGATCTTGATATAAGCTTTGCTTCATCCAATCTGGGTCATGTAAACGAGATCCATCAATCACTGTGACTACAGAACGCATCTCAACTAGATGTTGCCAATGTGGTTCAGTCAACTGTTCAACCAATTGTGCAGGATGACCCAATCCTGTCGGCTCTATAAATAGCCGATCTGGGTGAGATTCTTGTAATAACCGAGACAATGCAATTTGCATTGGCAATTGACTTGTACAACACAGACATCCACCCAATAGCTCTTTGATTTCATAGCCATCATTATTTGGCAATAACTGTTGATCAACGCCAATTTGACCAAACTCATTCATCAATACAGCCCATCGCTCATTTTTAGGTTTAAATTTGAGAAGTTGTTGTAAAAGCGTGGTTTTCCCTGCACCTAAAAAACCTGTAATGATATGTGTAGGCACTGACTGAGTTGCAAGTACTTTCAAAATGGATCTCTGAATTTGAAGAGGTGTACGGATTCTTGTCGGAATTTATCTAAAAAACAAGTCTAGGATAATTTTCCTCATAATTTATATGAATGCATGAATTCAAAAGACTAAATGATTGGAATTGAATAGGATAAGTGAACTGTTGAATCAAAATTGAAAATATGTAAATCTATTTCACAGATCATTACTCTGAATTTAATTCAAAACTTCAATTTTGATTTTCTAATCTAACCTTTTCAAATGTAAAACTAAGTAAAAAAATTGCTGTTTTTTTCTTCACCATGACATATTTTTTGACAACTTTATGAGGCATATTGACTCTCATTGAGACAAAAAAAATACATTACACCTTGGTTTGTTGGTCGTGCGTTAACTATCGTGTTTCACTTTGTTGCATTGATTGCCCAATTGAGCTTCTGGACTTAGGATGAATTTCGTTGACTCGCTAACCGTATTAGATGCGATTCAGCTTTTAACATTTTACGCGATGATCTAGATTTAATTTCATATTCGCTTCTCTCCTCGGAAAGCTTATGAGATTAAATTCTAATTTATTTTATTGAATAAGGATGCCACTCATGAATTTAGTTAAAACTTTATTAGCAACTACACTTGCCTTCACAGCTTTCTCAACATTTGCTGCAACAGAAGCAAAAGATGAAAAAAAACAGGAAGTGTTGATTTCTTCTCAAGAACAACCAGTGAATGCTGAAACTACTGCTGCTGGTCAACCAACAGCTGCTCAACCGGGTACAGAGGTTGCAGCTGAAGAAGGTACTGAAGCTCCTGTAGCTCAACCTGCTCAGTAATTAATCAAAAATAAATTGACTGAATTTTAGACCAAGTCTTCCCCCGATGGCTTGATCTGATTAAAAGTAGAGCTTTGCTACAGCTCTACTTTTTTATGCCTGTTTTTTTTGAATAATTCTCTATAAATTACGAGAAACACATATACATAATTATTATAAAACGATATAAATGAAAAATAAATCACATATTTTAACCAAAAAGCCAATTTAATTCTAAGCACGTGACATGAAAATGAAAAAATTTCTTGGGATAGCTATACTCAGCCTATGGCTGGTTGCATGTTCCAAACCTTTACCAGAGGATAAACTGGATTATGTAGGACATTGGATTAGCGCGGACAGTCGTGTTCAATTGAATATTACTGCTAATGGTCGTATAGAATATAGTAACAATCAGCTCAGTAAAAAAACCGCCGTTTCAGCTCCAATTAAACAGTTTTCAGATACTGGATTTGAAACAGGTTTAGGTCCTATCAACACGAAATTTATTGTCACTCGTCAACCCTACAAGGATGCACAAGGCAACTGGTACATGATTGTCGATGGACATACCCTCGCCAAGCTACAAAATCCATAAAAAAGACTTCACCATGTGAAGTCTTTTTTCTTAAACCGATTTCTTATATATGCTGCAAGAAGGATGATGATTTTCATTCAAACGAGCAATTTTACGATGCTCAGCAGCTTCAAAACGACAACGTTTCCAGTCATTATCTAGGTTTAGCGGTGGAATTTGTTTTGGTTTCCCATGTTCATCCACAGCGACCATTGTGAAATAACAACTATTGGTATGTCGTACCGTACGTTTTTGAATATTTTGTGCTTCAACGCGGATCCCAATTTCCATTGAGGTACGCCCCACATGATTCACACTGGCTAAAAAAGTCACCAACTCACCCACGTGGATTGGTTCTTTAAAGTTCACTTTATCAACAGATAAAGTTACCACATAAGAACCTGAATATCGACTTGCACACGCATAAGCAACTTGGTCAAGCAGCTTTAAAATTGTTCCACCATGTACATTACCTGAGAAATTCGCCATATCCGGCGTCATTAATACAGACATCGTTAATTCAGACTGATCATCTGCAAGCGGTAACGCTTGGTTAAATTCGGACATAAATATTAGAACTCAATCATGACAGGAGATTTAATACACTATTATAACTTTTTTCTTGATTATAAAATGTTTAATTCAGAAACAAACTCCAATAATTTCAAGACTTGATAGCTTAAAAGTATCAGAGGAAATCGTTCACTCTCAGAAGCTATGATAAATTTGCTTAAAATTTATTCATCTTTGACTAAACGAAGCATCTCAGCAGAAATATTATCGTATTTTAACTTTAACGATGCTTGATTCTTGACTTGAATTTCATAGGTTTCATCATAGTTAATTCGTATTATTTCGAATGTAATATCTGAATTTGACGCTAAATAAACAATTTGACCAACTTGAAAAACTGACACACTACACCTTAATTTATATTTCATCTTTTTAAGGGTTAGATAAAGTACTAACCCTCGTTTTTATCACCCCAATATACCAATCATTCAATTTATAACAATGATTTTACTTATTTTTTATATATATTTTATGAGACAATTAAGATCTGATTTAATTTAGCAATTTAAACAAACAGCTCTTTTACTATCATCATGGGCAGGATACTGATGAGCATCATATTGTCCTATCGTCCGATGACGTATCTGATCCAATAAATTAACCTTATTCAATGCTGCAGTCATACCTGCTTGAATCGTATTTTCACGACCCTTAACATCAAAGATATGTGCTTTTTCTCTTAGATCTGGCTGTATCACAATATCTGCATTTTTTAGCTCGTTATACGCGATCTTATTTTGCATAATATTTATATTTTGATTAAACATCCCCCACACATTCGAGGTTTCCGTGTGCTCTGGCTGGGCCAAAATATCAACAGCAATGACAATATCTGCCCCTAATTCTCTCGCCACATTGACTGGCACAGGGCTTACTAAACCGCCATCAACATAATCCTTATCAGCAATTTTTACGGGAATAAACATACTTGGAATAGAGATAGAAGCTCTCACTGCTTGCCCAGTATTACCATAGTTAAATACTGTTAAATTTCCATTTTTTAACTCTGTTGCCACCACATACATTGGAATAGGAAGCTGTTCTAAGGGCATAAAGTCCACTTGTTTATTGACATAGTTCTCAACCTTAGCGCCATCAAAAAATCCTTGAATACCAATGTTAAAATCACGTACATCATTGACTTGCATATTTAATGCAACTTCACGTAACGATTTTGCTGATTTTCCACTGGCATATATTGACCCGACTATACTCCCTGCGCTGGTACCAACAATAAAATCAGGCTTGATTCCACGTTGCTCTAAAACTTCAATGACACCAATATGCGCATAGCCTCGCGCTCCCCCACTACCAAGCACCAATGCAATACTTGGAGCATCAGTTTTCTTATGCTTATTTTTAATGATATGAGATGAAGCATCCACCAAAGGTGTAGACACAGATTTTGAAAGCTGAGCTTTGGCTACAACCTGTTGACAGGCTTGTAAGCCAATCAAAGGTAAGAGGGAAATCAGGAGTACAAACTTCTTCATTGCATCAGAAATTAAAAATCAAAACTGAATGAAAGCATATCATTGACAAGTCGTCTGTATGAATTTTTTATGACAAAAAGCCCCAGATGCGGGGCTTTTTGTACATGACATTTTATTAAGAAGATTTTATGTTAAGCAAAGAATTTTAAAATCATCTGAATTACAGTTGCATTAATTAAGTCAACAAAAAATGCGCCACATAAAGGTACAATGAGGAATGCTTTATGTGAAGGACCATACATATTTGTAATCGCCTGCATGTTTGCAACAGCTGTTGGTGTTGCTCCCATACCGAAACCACAGTGACCTGCTGCAAGAACTGCTGCATCGTAGTTTTTACCCATCACACGGAAAGTGATAAATGCTGCGTACAAAGCCATAGTTAAGGTTTGAGCTGTTAAGATTACAACCAATGGGCCTGCAAGATCAGCCAATTGCCACAACTTAAGTGAAAGAAGTGCCATTGCTAGGTATAACGATAAAGAGGCATTACCAAATACATCAATTGCACGATCGAAGATTTCCACTTTCATGAGACCTTCGAGGATGTTACGCAGGATAACACCACCACCTAATGCCCAAACGAAAGTTGGAAGCTCAAACCAAGTGCCTTTACTATAACCTGTCATAAATTCAGCAAATGCCAAACACGCAGCAAATAAACCTAATGTGGTAATCGCATTATCCGCAGTGATTAAACGAACTTGATTACGGTTTTCAAAAGGCACAAACTCGCCTTGATCATTCGGATTTGCAATTGCATTCGCATCACGTGTGTCTTTTTCAACCGAATTAGTCACTGGTGATGAGAGCTGGTGCTTATTAATCAATAATTTCGCTAATGGACCACCAATCAAACCACCAATAATCAAACCAAATGTCGCACTTGCCATACCCAGTGCTAAAGCACCTTGAATACCATGCTCTACTTCTAAAATCTCACCCCATGCACCAGCAGTACCATGACCACCCGTTAAGGTAATAGAACCTGCAATTAAACCAATAAGTGGATCAATACCAAGTACCGTTGCAAGGCTCATACCGACAAAGTTTTGTACGATAATAAATGATGCGACACAGATCAGGAAGATCACCAGTCCCATACCACCTTCTTTGAGTTTGGCGAAGTTTGCACTCAAACCAATCGAGGCAAAAAACACCAACATGAAACTGGTTTGCAATTCACTACTCGTGGTAATGCTGTAGCCCCACAAATTGTGAACAATTAACGAAACTATGGCAGCAACCAAACCACCAGCTACAGGCTCTGGGATATTATATTTTTTTAAGAAGTCGATTTTGTTGACAAGAAAACGGCCAAGCAATAAAACTATTACTGCAGCAATTAACGTGTAAAAAGCGTTAAAAGTAAATTCCATCATTAATTCTCAGCAAATACAGATGACTGTTAATTCATATTATGCTTGTTTTTTAATCAATAAGATTTATTTCGAATCTCACATCCAAAAATAAACATATCCTTATTCAATATTGATTATCTAAAAGAATAGATAAAATTTTTAATTGAGTAACAATATATTAATTCCTCGATTTCATTGGATTCAATCTTGTTAATAAAAAACATACACTTTTCAAAATAAATCAGTAGCACAAAACACACTCTATTCTTAGACATGCGTTTTGCTAGATACAATTGATTTATGGCTCAAACAAACACTTAAATATGTTTTAGTGAACTTAAAATGATTAAGAAATTCCTGATGATCAGGACTGCTCACTGTTTAAGCCGAACATTATGCACTTTTTTTTATAATTCGCATTACTTTTGTTTATTCAATCAGCAAAATTCAGATATTCTTTAGTCTGAACTGATGAATGACAAGTGAAAAAAACCGAGACTATGCTCGGTTTTTTATAAATCATGCTTAGAAACTGTATTTCGCCATTAGGCCTACACGGTCATCATTATAGCTCTGACCTGCGAAAATCTCACGCTTACCATTGATATATTCAACACCTAGATCAACAGGTTTCACAGGTGTGTAAATGAAGTTAATCCAGGCTTGTTGAACAGTTTCATTTGCACTTGGGTTAGTTTTAGCATATCCCGTGCTGTCATCAGCATAATGTGCGCCATAAGCCAGTGTTGAGCGTAACTGAGGTGAGAACTTATATGTAGCACCCACTTGCGTTGCAATAAACTCATTTTGTTCAATGTTGTTATTTGCATCGACAACATAAGCACTATTTGAGCCATATAAATAGTTGCTGTTTCCTTTTACATAAGACACGTCAGCAGATACTTTGAGTGGTTCGCTAATTTGGTAATTTGTACCGATCGCTACACCAAAACCAGTCTTATCATCACCAGCGGTATCAGATTTATAATTTTCGATTAAGGCACGAGCTGAAGCATTACCTTTACCCTCTGCATAAGCTTGCGTGACTTTTGCAGTTAAAGTTGGAAGACGGTATTTAATACCATCTCCAGTAGAATTACCCTCTTCAGCTGAAATAAATAATTGAGTTGTTGGCGCTAATTTGTGAGACCAACGCACTTGCGGTAAACGGTTTGTTCCGCCACCAATGTTGGTACCAAAATCGATCATTTCTGGAGCATGATTTGACAAGAAGTTTGAAGTAGTTTGACCGAATAACCAATTATTTAGTGTTAAATACGCATGACGAATACGTAATGCTTCATTTGAGCCTGCAAAGTCCACTTCTACTTTACCACCAACGTCTGCCCCTTCTACTTTAGATTTGAAATCTAAACCAAGACGTGTTGTTTTTGCAGTTGCACGTAATTTATCTTCAACTAACGGATTATTACTCGTTCCAACGCTGTTTACAGCATTAAAGTCATTGTCAGCACCTTCAATGATATAGTTCGCATCCCCACGTACAAAACCATATAGATTCACTTCAGCACCTGCTTTAGTTTTCAAGTTTGTAGGCGCTGCTGCTACTGGTTGAGCTTTAACTTCAGCCAATTGTACTTGCTGCTGTTGTTGTACTTGATGTTGCTGTTGCTGTTGAATTAAAGCTTTTAACGCTTCAACTTCTTGGCGTAATTTTTGAATTTCATCTTTTTCAGTCGCTGCTTGTGCAGTAGAAACTGCAAAAGTTGCAACTGCGATTGCTAAACTTTTCTTTAAAAATGTTTGATGTTTTGATTGACTCATTAAAAATCTCCAATTATTTCATCTTACATCCGTGCATATACGCTTGGTCAACCTGCTGAATCCCAATCACAACGTTTGATTAATTTAAAATAATCAACGATGCACTAAACTGCTTTTTTTAAAATTTGATGAATTGATTAAAATAAATACGTAACATAATGTGTATTCGTTGTAACTTAATCTAGCAACTTATGTTTCATAATTAAATGTTTTTTATTGTCAAAACCAATTTTCTCAATCACAATTTCTGATGATGAATTGAAAAAAGTTTATATCTGTATAATTTATAAAATCTTTATTTAAAAGCATATTCAAAATTATACCTTAGTCGTAGAGACATCATTGATCATCCAAAATTATTCAAATAGGAGTTGCAATGTCCACAGAACATACTCAAGCCGTTGATGAAGTGATCACTGGCCGCCAATCTATACGTGCCTTTTTAGATCACCCCGTAGACACAAAACTTATCCAAGAAATCTTAGAAGTCGCATCAAGAGCACCTTCTGGCACAAATACTCAACCCTGGAAAGTCTATGTGGTGACAGGCGCACGTCGTCAACGGTTAATTGATCAAGTTTGTCATGCACAAATGCAACTTTATCAAAACCCTGAACTTGCTCAACAATACACAGAGACTTTTGCTTATTATCCAGAAACATGGATTTCCCCGTATATCGATCGTCGTCGTGAAAATGGTTGGGGACTTTATGGATTGCTGGGCATTCAAAAAGGTGAAAAGGATAAGATGGCTGCACAACATCTTAGAAACTATCAATTGTTTGATGCACCTGTTGGCATTTTCTTTACCGTGGATAAAGCCATGGGCATTGGCTCTAAAATGGATATTTCCATGATGATTCAAAATGTTATGCTTGCAGCAAAAGCACGTGGTTTAGATACATGCCCTCAAGCGGCATGGAATCATTTTCATCAAATCGTCACTGATGTTCTGGATGCTCCTGCCAACGAAGAACTCGTTTGTGGGATGGCTTTAGGCTATGCCGACCCAGATGCGCTTGTGAATACTTTCAGAACACCTCGAGTTCCAGTTGAAGAGTTTGCTGTTTTCTTGGAAGACTGATTTTTTAAGGATTAAAACGTTCATTCAGTTAGGGTGGTTTTATAAAGACAAACAGTTAATTTCAAGCATATAATTTCTATTTAAATTAGATGAATATTCAACTTATATTCATCTCCCCCTATCCTCTATTCATAAAGGATTCTGGTTTGAACAAATGGCTGATTCAGCTTAAAAAAGCGACCTATAATACTTCATTTATGTATAACCTGCGGATGATCGTCGCTTTCGCAGGTACCGCGTTTATTCCCTATCTGTTAGATCAGCAATTGATGACGATTCCATTAACATTAGGGGTTGTTGCTGCTGGTCTGAGCGACATCGATGATCGCTTCTCAGTACGTATCATGAATCTGATTTATACCTATATTGGTTTCTTTATTGCGGCAGCTTCTGTTCAACTGTTATTCCCATATCCTGTACTTTTTGCTTCAGGCCTGATCATCTCTTGTATTGGTCTCATTTTACTGGGCTCATTAGGCAGACGTTATGCCACCATCTCATATGGTTGCTTAGTGATTTCTGTCTATGCCATGCTAGGTGTTGATATTTTTGACGAATGGTACATGCAACCCAGTCTTTTGGTGATTGGTGCCATTTGGTATGGGATTTTGTCTACGCTTAGTTTCTTGCTTTTTCCAGCTCGACAAGTTCAAGATCAACTCTCGAAAAGCTATTCTTCACTCGGTGATTTCCTGTTTGCTAAATCCAATCTCTTTGATGTGGATATGACAGCGAATAGCTACCAAAAAAGTATGATCAGCTTGTCGCTGGAAAATGGGAAATTAGTAGGTATCTTTAATGATATGAAAACCACACTCCTTACCCGATTAAAAGGAGATCGTGGTCAAAGTGATACCCGTCGCAGCTTACAATATTATTTTATTGCACAGGACATTCACGAGCGAGCTGACTCGGCACATATTGATTATCAACAATTAACCAAAGCCTTTGAACATAGTGATATTTTATTTCGCTTCCAACGTATTCTTACACTGCAAGCAAAAGCATGTAAAGATTTAAGTGAAAGCATCTTAAATCGCACAACTTACCAGCATAATCCACGTTTTGAACATGCATTTAGTAATCTCAGAAAGTCATTAGAAAAAATCCGTGATGAACAAAAATATGATCTTATCTGGGTTAATGCTCTTTTTGCCTTACTCCAGAACTTAAAAGCCATCGATGCTCAATTACGAAATCTTGAAACTGAACGGCATATTAAATTTGACCGCACTAAACATTTAGAAAACCAACTTAAAGATGACGATCTGAAAGGTTGGGAAGATATCGTTTCTCGTATCAAACAAAATTTAACCCCTGAATCCGTACTCTTTCGACATGCAATTCGTGTTTCCATCGTACTTTTCATCGGATATGTTTTTGTTCAAGTCACCAATATCGAATACGGTTATTGGGTACTGTTAACAGCCCTATTTGTTAGTCAACCAAACTTCAACGCCACAAAACGTCGACTGAGACTCAGGATCATGGGAACACTTGGTGGCATTATTCTTGGTTTTGCAATTCTGTATTTCGTTCCTTCTGTCGAAGGTCAACTTTTATTATTAATTGTGAGTGGTGTACTATTTTTTGAATTACGCAGTAAGCAATATGCGCAAGCCACTGCCTTTATTACGATCTTAGCCTTAATTAATTTCAATTTGGACGGTTTAGGTTTTCAAGCGGCATTTCCTCGAATGTTAGATACTTTAATTGGCTGTGCATTGGCATGGTTTGGGGTGAGCTTTATTTTTCCAGATTGGAAATTCAGACGACTCCCCCATTCAATCAGACGTTCACTTGAAGCTCAATGCCAGTATCTTACTGAAGTCGTCCAACAGTACCATCATGGACGTAATAACAGTTTGAACTACCGCGTAGTCCGCCGCACTGCACATAATCGTGATGCTGATGTTGCATCACTCATATCGACATTAGCAACAGAACCTGATTTTGATCCAACACAAAAAGCTTTAGCATTTGAGTTCCTCTGTCTCAATCATACATTTATCAGCTATATTGCTGCGCTAGGTGCACACCGTGAAAAAATTCAAGATCAGTCAACATTAGAGCTACTTCAGCAAGCGTTAAATGATATCCAAGGTGCTTTTTTGCGAGATGAATTCCCTGAGCTAAATCTGACAAATTTGGAGTCCGCGATTCGTGAACGTTTGAATAAAGATGATCAGGATTCACATAAATCATTGATTGTTTTACAGCAACTTTCTTTAATGCTTGGTGTATTAAGACGATTGAGTACCTTAAAACAAAGTTTAAGTCATGAACATGATACTCAATCCAGCGCATTGGCATCACTGTAAATGTTGAATTTTCAAGGCAGTAAATTAGTACAATATACTCCCTGATTGTATTAATTTAATGCTAAACTCTGCTCAGATATACACATTTTGTTAACGAAACTATGACTGCAAAAAACTTATACGCCTACACTTTACAACCCGTTCCTTACGAGGTTACTGAAGCTGAACAACGCCATGCGCAACTCGCAATCTGGCGCAGCACAAATAAAATTGGAACTAAAGCTTGGGCTATTATGGGTGCAATTACTGCGCTTGCAATTTTGGGTCTAATTTTTATTAAAAATTACTCTACTGTATTTTGCTGGGTGGCTTTAGTCTGTGTGCTGACATACTTTTTAGTGCGAAAGTTTGGACTAGAATGGTACGCTAAACGTAAAATGAATGAGTTTCCAGTACAAGAAATTACTGGAATTAAATTAGGTGTTCAGCCTCATGGTATCGTGATGCGTCAAAAAATGGGACTACAAGAAGGTGTAGGTTCAATTGGTTGGAAAGATATCTATGAGTGGTATAACACGCCAGATTTCATTTTGGTGAACTTTAAAGTTAAAGGTCAGCAAGGCGCTTATATCTTGCCAAAACGAATGAACAGCAAAAATTTCTCTTTCGAGACCATCCGTAAACATCTAAAAGAAAGCGTTGGTGAGCCAAAATCACTGTAAATACGGCTTTATATTAAAACCTCCAACTTTGGAGGTTTTTTTATCACAATTTTTTATATGAGAATGAGAATAAATATTATCTTCAAATACATTCCACTTTTTTTGAGTTAGGTTATAATCGCACCATTCAAAAATTCCAATTCACTCAGACCCTTATGTTCAAGAAAATATTTTTCCAGTTACACTGGTTTTTCGGAATAACAGCAGGCCTTATTTTGGCACTTATGGGTGTCACTGGGGCGATATATTCTTATGAGCAGCAAATTATCAAGCTGATCAATCAGGAAAGTTATACAGTTGTTGCTGAACAACGCCCAAAATTAACACCAGCTGAAATTTATCAACATTTCCAGCAGGAGCATCCTGATCTTAAAATCAATAGCATTACAATTGCTGCTCAACCTACTGACTCATCGAGTATCAATGTTGCGAAAGAAGGCGAACGTCGTGGTTTGACCATGATGATCAATCCCTACAGTGCTGAATTACTACCTGAAATTAAAGGTCGAAAATTCTTCGCATTCGTACAACAACTACATCGTAACTTGACAGTCGGACCAGTTGGAAAACAAATTACCGGTGCATGTACACTGATTCTTATTTTCTTTGTCCTCAGTGGCTTATATCTACGTTGGCCGAAAAAACACAGTTTCAAACAATGGTTTTCAGTTAAACCCAAATTAAAAGGTCGAAACTTTATTTGGGATTTACACGCAGTCGTTGGAACATGGGTGGCTATTTTCTATCTCATGTTGGCTTGTACAGGTTTATATTGGTCATATGACTGGTGGCGCAACGGCATGTTTAAAGTGCTTGGTGTTGAGCGCCCGCAACCCCAAATGCAAGCGGGTGGCCCTGGGTCAAACACTGGACCAAACGCCCAACGTGAAGGACGTGAAGGACGTGAAGGACGTGAAGGACGTGAAGGACGTGAAGGACGTGAAGGACGTGAAGAGCGTATATCACTCCAAACAGAACAGATTCAATTTGCGCTCAACCAATCTTGGTCTACATTTGATCAACAGTTTAAAAATCAATTTTCTTCCGTAACCTTCACCATTCCTAAACGTGCAAACGGTGAATTAGAACTGAGTTTCGTTGATCCTGTTCCGCAACATGAACGTGCTCGTAACAAAGCGACTGTCGACTTAAATACGAATCAATTGAAAGATGTTGAATTGTACGAAGACAAAAAACTCAATGAAAAAATCATGAGCAGCATGTTACCTGTACACCGTGGCAGCTTCTTTGGTCCTATTTACCAGTTCTTCGCGATGTTAGCTGCACTCGCTATGCCGTTATTCTTTGTGACGGGTTGGATGCTCTACCTCAAACGCCGCAAGCAAAAACAATTGACCCGTGAAGCGAAGCAAAATTTAGCAGTGGTTGATGTTGATCCAAATGCCAAACCTTGGCTCATCGCTTATGCAAGTCAAACTGGTGTATCCGAGCAATTGGCTTGGCGTACAGCTTCAATTCTGCAAGCAGCACGCCAACCCGTCACTGTTAAATCAGTGCAAAGCCTGACCACTAATGAGCTACAAACAGCATCTCAAATTCTAGTGGTCGCGAGTACTTACGGTACAGGTGAAGCTCCAGACTTAGCTGCAAACTTTGAAAAGAAATTGATGTCTCATCCACTGAATCTAAGTCATGCTCAATTCGCAGTTATGACACTTGGTTCACGTGAATATCCTGACACTTATTGTAGTTTTGGTCATCGTATTTATGACTGGTTCAATGCATCTGGTGCAACTCCCCTCTTTAATGTGATTGAAGTGGACAATGCCAATAACCAAGATATTCAAAATTGGACAGATGCACTCGCACAAGCTGCTCAATTGGAATTAGCAACACTATCTATTGATAAAGTCTTTGATCAATGGAAACTTCAAAAACGTGCACTGCTTAATCCAAACAGTTTGGGTCAACCAGCTTATAATTTAGAGCTTGAGTCTGATCACGACGCGATCTGGCAAGCTGGAGATATTGCGGAAATTCAACCCGGCAATAGCATTGAACGTATTCAAGCATTTTTACAACAGCACAACTTAGATGAGGCTTTAGTTCTCGCAACTACAGGTCAAACTTTAGTTGAAAGCCTGTGGAATAAAAATTTAAATAGCGAGATTCAGCCATTTGCTACAGCTGAGGAACTCGTTGAGCAGCTTGAAAATTTACCTACTCGTGAATATTCGATCGCAAGTATTCCAACTCAAGGCATGATGCGCTTGGTGGTACGTCAACAACGTGATGAACAGCAGCAACTCGGCTTAGGCTCAGGCTGGTTAACACATCATGTTGCGGTTGGTACTCAGGTACAACTTCGTATTCGAACCAATGAATCATTCCATTTAATTGATGATAATCGACCGATTATCTGTATCGGTAACGGGACAGGAATCGCAGGGCTAATGAGCTTAATTTCAGCTCGCGTACGTTTGGACTACACTGACAACTGGCTCATCTTCGGTGAACGCCAACGCGAACATGATTTCTTTTATAAAGAAACAATCGAAGCTTGGCAAAATACAGCGATGTTAAAGCGTATTGATCTTGCATTCTCTCGAGACCAACCAGAAAAAGTCTATGTACACCATATTCTGCGTCAAAATGCGGATGAAGTCGTTAAATGGATTCATCAAGGTGCTGTCATCTATGTGTGCGGCAGTATCAATGGTATGGCAAGCGATGTTGATCTAGCTTTAATTGAAATCTTAGGTGAAACTACTGTAGATGAATTAAGACAAGCTGGTCGCTACCGTAGAGACGTTTACTAACAAGGTTATTATGATCAAAACCGAGCACGATTTTTATTTAATCTGCTCGGTTTTTTTATGCGATATACTTTTTCTCATTTCCCACTAGTGATGACATCGAATGTATATAAGGATTTTAAAATTTTTCGCTTGGTTAATAGCATTGATACTATTAATCGATGGAATCATTTTAATGAGTCAAAATAAAATTCATTTGGGTACTGTACTTCCAGCATTTATTGGCATAATAATTATTGTATGTCTGTTTTTTAATAAGAAAATCCAACTCTACCGTTTGAATCATTCTAACTTTAACTTGTTTTGGAAAATGGGATGGACAATTTTTTCCATCTGGTTAATCAGCTTGGCTATTTTTTTATTTTTTTAGCTAAATCAAATCATTCCCCTATCATGAATACACCACCTGATGCGATTATTATTTTGGGTAGTGGTTTAATTAACAACCACCCCTCCCCAACGCTTCAGGCTCGATTAGACCAAGGTGCAACGATCGCCGCTCAATATTCCAGTAGTTCTATTATTGTAACTGGCGGTTTAGGTTTTGATCAGAAAATTACTGAAGCTGCAGTGATGAAAGCATATTTGATCGACAAGTATCGTATTCACCCACAGCGTATATTTGAAGAAAGTCAAAGCACCAGCACCGAACTCAATCTAAAAAACAGTGTTCCGCTGCTAAACAGAATAGGCTTAAACCAAGATAGTCATATTGTGGTTGTGACTAGTGATTTTCATACACCACGTGCTGCAGCCATTGCCCGATTTCAAGGTTATACCCAAATCACATCAGTCAGTGCTGAAACTCCTTTAACCACACGATATAACGCATGGCTTAGAGAATATTTTGCTTATATTAGTGGTTGGATTTTAAGAGAATACTAAATTTTCTATTTATCATGTATTCGGATTTTTCGAGGCGAAGGAACCCCTTCTCTATTTAATTTTTCAGGTTGATCGATCGATAACTGGTATAGATAAGCTTTTAGGTCAATTAGAAATTGTCGCCCCGATACCAAAACATTTTGACCTTCTGGCATCAAGTTAAGTGACAAATGAGTATTGTGTTGTCGAATATAAGGAACAACTTGTTCAATAAATGGTATCAGTTGGATTTCCTCCACATGATATTTTTCCCACTTATCACGAACCAATAATTGTGCCATACCTTTACTTTGCCAAACAGCAAGCGTGCGCTGACCAGATGGAGTGGAGCACAATGCCCAGCCATCATTATATAAACTATAAACTTTAGCCTGAGCGACAATTGTTTCCATAAATTGTTGGTATTGTTCTTTTGGAGAGACAACTGTAGAGGCAATAGAGGTACTTGAAGGCTTACGCTGGTATGGATTTCTCATAATTCTATTATAAACATGAATTCATCATATTTTATATAAATTATAGAAACTTAAAAGACTTTTTATAGAAAGAATATGGTGGGCGCTGACGGGATCGAACCGCCGACATTCTGCTTGTAAGGCAGACGCTCTACCAACTGAGCTAAGCGCCCTTGAGGAATAAAAATAGCATCGCTATTTTTAAGATGCAAGAAAGAAATCTTGCTGATTGAAACCATCATATCTAGACAAGGGATCTAGAAAATGGCGCAGCGGACGGGACTCGAACCCGCGACCCTCGGCGTGACAGGCCGATATTCTAACCAACTGAACTACCGCTGCAACGGTAACTGCTTACGCAATTATGGTCATATAAGCTTTTCAGCTT
>NZ_JFYL01000042.1 GCF_000632455.1 Acinetobacter sp. Ver3 | reverse complement strand
TTTTAAACTACTCATGGAGGATCACTCCATGAGCACTTGGTTTTAAACTATGAATTAGTTGGGCTTATAGTAATCGAAAGATTACTCGTCGTCACCTTTTTTACCACCAGCTTGGAACTTAGCAATGATGCCTTCAGCCACGTTACGTGGAGTTTCAGCATATTTAGCAAATTCCATAGAGTAAGTCGCACGACCTTGAGACATAGAACGCATGTGTGTTGCGTAACCGAACATCTCAGAAAGTGGAACTTCAGCACGGATTGCTTTAGTACCGCCAGGTAAATCGTCCATACCTTGAACCATACCACGACGACGGTTTAAGTCACCCATGATATCGCCCATGTAGTCTTCTGGAGTTTCTACTTCAACTTTCATGATAGGTTCAAGAAGAACAGGATCTGCTTTCATGAAACCATCACGGAATGCGTAAGAACCCGCCATTTTGAACGATAATTCGTCAGAGTCGACATCATGGTAAGAACCATCGAACAATGTCGCTTTGATGCCAACAACTGGGTAACCAGCTAGGACACCATTCTTCATACGTTCTTGAATACCTTTGTCTACAGCACCAAAGAATTCTTTAGGTACAACACCACCAACAACTTCTTCAGCGAACTCGTAGTCTTTACCAGCTTCAGGATCCATTGGCTCTAAACGTACATATACGTGACCGAATTTACCTTTACCACCAGTTTGACGAACAAACTTACCTTCTTGCTCAACAGATTTTTTAATCGTTTCGCGGTAAGCAACCATTGGTTTACCAATGTTCGCTTCAACACCGAATTCACGCTTCATACGGTCAACGATGATGTCAAGGTGAAGCTCACCCATACCAGCAATAATAGTCTGACCAGATTCTTCATCAGTACGAACGCGGAATGATGGATCTTCTTTCGCCAAGCGGCCCAAAGCAACTGACATTTTTTCTTGGTCAGCTTTAGTTTTAGGTTCAACTGCAAGTGCAATTACTGGCTCTGGGAATTCCATACGCTCCAATGTGATTACGTTGTTTTCATCACAAAGTGTATCACCTGTAGTCGTATCTTTAAGACCTACACATGCCGCGATATCGCCCGCACGAATTTCTTCGATGTCATGACGGTCATTAGCGTGCATCTGTACAATACGACCAACACGTTCACGTTTAGATTTAACAGGGTTATAAACTGCACTACCAGCTTTTAGAACACCTGAGTAAACACGAACGAATGTCAAGTTACCAACGAATTTGTCGTTCATAATTTTGAACGCAAGCGCAGCAAACGGTGCCTCATCAGACGCTTCACGAGAACCTTCTGTCTCATCTTTGTCGTCTAAGATACCTTTAATTGCTTCAACGTCAGTAGGTGCTGGTAAGAATTCAATAACAGCATCCAACATACGTTGAACACCTTTGTTTTTGAACGCTGAACCACAAAGCATTGGTTGAATTTCATTCAACAATGTACGTGCACGAAGACCACCGATGATTTCTTCTTTAGTCAAATCACCTTCTTCTAGGTACTTATCCATGAGTTCTTCTGATGCTTCTGCAGCAGCTTCAACCATGTTCGTACGCCATTCTTGAGCAAGCTCAACAAGGTCAGCAGGAATTTCACCGTATTCAAACTTCATACCTTGAGATGCTTCATCCCAGATAATCGCTTTCATTTCGATAAGGTCTACTACACCTTGGAAGTTTTCTTCTGCGCCAACAGGAATCACGATTGGCACTGGATTACCACCAAGACGTGTTTTTACTTGTTCAACAGCACGGAAGAAGTTTGCACCAGTACGGTCCATTTTGTTAACGAACGCAATACGAGGTACTTTATATTTATTTGCTTGACGCCATACAGTTTCTGACTGAGGTTGTACACCACCTACAGCACAGTAAACCATGCACGCGCCGTCAAGAACACGCATAGAACGCTCAACTTCGATCGTGAAGTCAACGTGTCCCGGTGTGTCAATTACGTTAATACGGTGTTGTTCGAACTGGTTACCCATACCTTTCCAGAAGCAAGTTACTGCTGCTGAAGTAATAGTAATACCACGTTCTTGCTCTTGTTCCATCCAGTCAGTTGTTGCTGAACCTTCGTGAGTTTCACCTAGTTTGTGGCTCTCACCTGTGTAGAACAAAATACGTTCAGAAGTCGTTGTTTTACCAGCATCAATGTGTGCTGAGATACCAATGTTACGGTAACGAGAAATTGGGGTTTGACGAGCCATGATTTCTTGCATTCCTAAATTTTGTTGTTTAAAACAGGACGCTTTAAGCTGCTGAGCAGCTTAAAGCGATTCGATGACAAATCAGTGAAACCCGACTTACCACCCTCCTGAATAGGGGCTGTTTTATCCGCTTAGAAACGGTAGTGAGAGAAGGCTTTGTTGGCTTCAGCCATACGATGCACATCTTCACGTTTCTTGATCGCTGAACCTTTACCTTCAGCTGCGTCAAGCAACTCACCAGCAAGGCGTAACGCCATAGTTTTTTCAGAACGCTTAGCAGCAGCATCTACTAACCAACGCATCGCTAAAGCAGTACGACGGGATGGGCGTACTTCCATAGGAACTTGGTATGTAGCACCACCAACACGGCGTGCTTTTACTTCGACCATAGGACGAACTTTTTCAAGAGTAGTCTCGAAAAATTCAACTGGGTCTACTTTAGATTTTTCTTGAACGCGGTCTAAAGCACCGTAAACGATACTTTCAGCAATAGATTTTTTACCATCTTGCATTACGTGGTTCATGAACTTAGCGATTGTTTGGCTGCCGAACTTAGGATCCGGAAGGATTTCACGAGCAGCGACTACGCGACGTCTTGGCATTTTAATACTACCTATAAATATGACACTTCAGGTTTATCCAGCAGCAGTACAAAGTGTCATGTACTATTCGCTGGCCTTACTACACGTCGCTTGAATTTCACAAAATTAAATGCAGAAATCAGACAAGCGAGACGATAAAGGATTGCAGTTCTATACGTTTAAGAAAATGATCTAGTTAGATTATTTCTTAGGACGCTTAGTACCGTATTTAGAACGAGACTGGTTACGATCTTTAACACCAGCACAGTCTAAAGAACCACGAACGGTATGGTAACGTACACCTGGTAAGTCTTTAACACGACCACCACGGATAAGAACAACACTGTGCTCTTGTAGGTTATGGCCTTCACCACCGATATAGCTAGATACTTCAAAACCTGAAGTTAAGCGAACACGGCAAACTTTACGCATTGCTGAGTTAGGTTTTTTAGGTGTAGTTGTGTAAACACGTGTACAAACACCACGACGTTGTGGACAAGCCTTCAACGCAGGAACTTTTGATTTTTCAATCAAAGTCGTACGACCCTTACGGATCAACTGATTTGTTGTTGCCATGTGGCAATTCTCCCGTTAATAAAAAGCCCCAAAAAATACTACTTTTTGAGGGCATGCAATTGTAAGCCAAGAAGTAAAAATGGTCAACATTCAACATGACATCAAATATTGACCATTGTGTGCTTACAACGAAATTTTCAGAATGATTTGATCAACCATTCATAACTAAATTTATTGTTTTTTCTGTGACGTAGGTAGTGAGTTTGCTGCTTCGTCTTTCTTTTTTGAATTACGACGCTTAGGGGGCGCTTTTACCTGCACAATAGGTTCGCCTTGAGGCTGGTCTTTATCAGCGTCTTGAACACTTTCATTAGAAGCCGATTCCACATGTTTTTCAGCTAAGGCCTTAAGACCATCCTCAACACTGACCACTTCTTCTTTTTCAGACTCGGTAGATTTTGCTTCAATTTTAATTGCTGAAATTGAATCATTATGAACTGCAGACTCATCAACTTGAATAGACTCTTCTCCTTCAAGTTTTTTTGCAAACTCTTCAACCTCAACCACTAACTCATTATTGATTGACACTGCGGAATTCAATGCGAGTGAAGATTGCTTTAATAATTCTGTACCGCGCTCAAAGGCCTCCTGAACAGATACCTGCTCATCTGGATGTTGGAGAATGTACTTCTGTGCTCCTGAAAAAACAGCTCTAGCTTTAGTATGAGCCTCTTCCACCAAACGCCAGCTATATACTGCACCAATACCAGCACCAGCCACAGGTGCTAATTTAGATAAAATTGAAATTTGAGGAATCTGATTCAACCAATTCCATTTATAACCACCTTCAGGATTACTCAGCCAATTTTTTAAAGCCGTGAAGTCGTTACTAGAGCCCAATAGGGTTTGTAGCTGATGAGTATCTTGTGTTTCCAATAAATTTGCGACTGTTCTTAATGCCACTAAAAGTGTTTGCTTTTCCGCAATAACACCTAAATCGACTTGTTTGAATACATACTCAACGATCTCTTGCTCTTGACGATGATTAAGTTCAAAACCGTGCGCGCGCCCTTCTTGGTAAATACTACGCAACGTAAATGCCAACGAGAAAGGAATATCGATGGCCGTACCAACTACGCCTGTCGCACCAGACACTGCCCCCTGAACCGCTGCAACCAACTTATTTTGATTGGCTAATGCTTCACCGATACGATTCGCACGATCAGGGCTTGATTTAAGTTCATCCAAGCTTTTTGCACCAACTTCCTTTAATACATGCTCAACTGAACTTAACTCAGAAACAAAATCATTCAATTTATCAAAAAAATAATCTGCAACTTTGTTGTTTAAGTCCGGAGAGATAAAAGAAGCAACATTATTTAATTTACTGTAATGACGACCAAAAATTTTTTGAGAAACTTGAGGGACATGATCACGAAATAATTGTTGAGGGGTTTCGTACTTTTTTTGTTCAGTCATTTTTCTCTCATCTAGAGTTATGTCAATAATTTTTTGTGGATCAGGTTGTTGCGTCAATTTCGCAATTGATCCTGGTGCAACATGTTGTGCCAGTTCAAATCCAGTAGCACTGAGCTTTTTAGCCACTCCAAATGCTTTTAATACCAGTCCGCTAGATTGCTTATTATTAGAATTTGCCATTTACAACCCTCCTTCGCATTTATCACTTATGTTTAAAATTCTATGCGCAGTCAAGAGTTATCTCAACTTTATCGTGTTTTATTCGGTTGCAATATAGTGAACATATCTGCCAATAAGCGTTTTAACGCTGCGATATTGATTTGCCATAAGAATTTAAAATAGATTCTGATATCATGATACGAATTTTTGACAAGATCTTATGGACTTTTACATCCAATCAAATCGATGTGAATTTTTCCATAAAATGACTTCACCATAATAGGGAATTGTAAATGAAACGTGTTGTAATCACTGGTATGGGCATTAACTCATGCATTGGTAATACATTAGAAGATGTAAATCATGCCTTACAAAATGGTATTTCAGGCACACGTTTTAACCCAACTTATGCTGAACTTAATTTTAAAAGTCATGTTAGTGCTGCAGCAGAACAAAATTTTGACGGTATTGACCGTAAACTGAAACGCTTTATGGGTGTATGTGCGATGTATGCCTATAACGCTGCAGTCGCTGCGGTTGAAAATGCGGGTCTAACCGCTGAAGATCTTGCGGGCAATCCTCGTTATGGTATTGCGGGTGGTTCAGGCGGCAACTCTACAGCTTCTGTCGCTGAAATGATTGAACTTCTTGAAGAGAAAGGCGCACGTAAAATTGGCCCTTTCTTTGTTCCACGCAATATGTCAAATACTATTACAGCTAACGTTGGTGTGGCATTCAAATTACAAGGTATCGCTCACTCTATTACAAGTGCTTGTGCAACCTCAGCTGATGCCATTGGTTACGCATACAACCTGATTCAACTTGGCAAACAGGATCTAATGCTCGCTGGTGGTGGTGAAGAAGACCATTGGTCACAAAGTCTATTATTTGATGCAATGGGTGCTTTATGCTCAAAATATAATGACTCACCAGAAACCGCTTCTCGCCCTTACTCTGCTGATCGTGATGGTTTTGTCATTGCTGGCGGCGGTGGTTTCGTGGTACTTGAATCTCTTGAGCATGCTCAAGCGCGCGGTGCAAATATTCTTGCTGAAGTCGTTGCATATGCAGCCAACTCTGATGGTGCTGATATGGTCGCACCATCAGGTGAAGGTGCAACACGTTGCATCTTGATGGCACTTGATGAAGCAAAACAGCATGGTGTTGAAAAAATTGATTATGTAAATACACACGGCACATCTACACCAGCTGGTGATGTGACTGAATTGAAAGCAATGGAACGTGCATTCGGTGAAGGTCAAGTACCACCTTTAAGTTCAACAAAATCTATGACAGGTCATAGCTTAGGCGCTGCAGGTGTACAAGAAGCGATTTACTCTATTCTCATGATGCAGAATGACTTTATTGCACCAAATATCAACGTTACTGAGCTTGATGAAGGTGCAAAACCATTTGATATCGTACTTGAAAAACGCGATACAAAACTGAATACTGTAATGAGTAACAGTTTTGGTTTCGGCGGCGTAAATGCCTGCCTCATTTTCAAGAAATGGGAAGGCTAATTTAATTCCGCCCATAATGGGTGATTAGATGGATGCTCCTTCAGATGCTTTCCTATGGGTAAAAGCATTACATATTATTGCTGTGGTATGTTGGTTCGCTGCTTTGTTCTATCTACCACGGCTTTATGTTTATCATGCGATGAGTGACGATGCCATAAGTCATCAACGCTTTGAAGTCATGGAACGTAAGCTTTATCGTGGCATTATGTGGCCTGCGATGATCGCAACATTGATCACTGCACATTTTTTAGTGGACTGGGGTGATGCAACTCGACATTATCATGAAGCTTTATGGTTTTATTTAAAAGTTGGTTTAGTCGGATTACTGGTCATATACCACCTAATGTGTGGATATTACCGTAAAAAACTCATTGATAATGCACACTATAAAAGTCATAAGTTCTGGCGCTATTTCAACGAAATGCCCACATTGATCTTATTCGCAGTTGTAATTTTAGTTGTGGTCAAACCTACATTCTAACTAAAGAATATAAAAAAACCTCCATTCGTGGAGGTTTTTTTCTCTAAAAATTAATTATGGTTACGCTTACGCATACGTGGTTTATAAAGAACACGGTATGTTACAGCCAACAGAATTAACCAGATTGGGCTAATCATCAAAGCTTTAAGCGTGTCTGGCTCTAAACTTAAAATGATTAATGCAAATAGCAAAAATGCCAATACAACGTATGACATTGCCACTCCACCCGGCATTTTAAAATTCGACTTTTCATGTAGCTCAGGTCGCAATTTACGGTAGCGTATATAGCACACCATGATAATCGCCCAAATACTAATGAAAAGAATCACACACAGCGAACTTGCTAATGTAAAAGCTTCCATCGTATTTGGCACAAAATACTGAAATGCTGCACCGGCCATAATAAATGTACATGAAAAGATTAATCCCTTAGCAGGTACGGCACGACTTGAAAGTTCTGCTAGCTTTTGAGGGGCTTGGCCGTCACGGGCCAATCCAAATAACATTCGACTGGTAGAAAAGACACCACTGTTCATGGAAGACATCACAGAAGACAAAACCACTAGGTTCATAATCACAGCAGCTGAACCAATACCCGCAAATAAGAATAATGTGACAAATGGACTTTGATCTGCTGGGATATTGATCCAAGGTGTCACAGACATAATCATGATCAACGAAAGCACATAGAAAATAATAATACGTGTCGGAATAGCATTAACCGCTTTTGGTAAATTTTTTTCAGGATCTTTGGTTTCCGCAGCCATCGTCCCGAGTAACTCTACACCAACAAAGGCAAACATTGCGATTTGAAAGCCTGCCAAAAAGCCCATGGATCCTTTCGGGAACATTCCACCATGAGACCAAATGTTACTGAAGCTTGCAACAGCACCACTTGGTGACTGAAAACTCGTAAACACCATGAAGGCACCCACCAAGATCAATCCAATAATGGCTAGAATTTTGATTAATGCAAACCAAAACTCAATTTCACCAAAAAGTTTTACAGTGACTAAGTTAATTGCGAGTATGAATAAGACACATCCTGCACTAATCGCTGCTTGCCCCATTGGGGTAAACATTTGATCTGGAGGTAACCAAAAACTGAGATAATTGATAATTGCTGCTAAATCAGCAATACCGACCAAAATCCATCCCAGCCAATAGGACCAACCAATATAATACCCTGCACCTGGTCCAATGAGATCATGTGCCATATCAATAAATGATTTGTAGTGCAGATTAGATAAAAGAATTTCACCAAGGGCACGCATCAAGAAAAAAAACATAGCACCAATAATCATATAAATGATGATGATTGAAGGTCCTGCAAGTGAAATCGTTTTTCCTGAGCCCATAAACAACCCTGTACCAATCGCTCCACCGATGGCGATGAGTTGTAAATGTCGATTTGAAAGCTTACGCTGTAATTCATTGGGAGATGATTGTTCATCAATATTTGTGGTTGTCATTATTCAACATCCTTTTACACCATCTAATCTAATCGATCAGCCTAAATTCCGCTTCAAACTGAGATTCGAGAGATTTTGTTATTATGAGAGGAGCCATAAATGACTCTTCCTCGTGAAGTCTTACTTATATTCAGTTATTTCAATGCAGCAATCACTGCGATTTCAATTAACCATTCTGGATTAACGAGGTCAGCCTGAATGGTTGCTCGTGATGGTGGTATTGAATCCTCCATCCATTCAATCCAAATTTGATTGAAGATTTGAAAATCTTCCAAATTCTTCACGAAAACTTGTGCTGACAATAAACGAGATTTATCTGTGCCTACTTGAGCCAAAAGAGCGTCGATCGTATTCAGCACATCTTTCGTTTGTAAGGCGATATCAGGCGTCGTAATCTTAGGTACTTGACCAGAAAGATAAGCCACTTGATTAAAGACTGTAACTGCACTCATCACGCCATTACTATTGAATTTTTGAATATCCTGATTTTGCATATTAATTCCTTGATTACTCAGTATCGATCCTAGTGTTGATCGTTGAATTTTTAACATTAAATTTCTAGAACAAATCGAACCCGCGTCGTTACGCCACACATTAACTCATATCCCACAGTACTCGCTCCTGCAGCGACCTCATCAATCGGTAACAAACTTCCGTACTTTGAGACGCCCCACAGTACGACTTCACTGCCAATTTTTGCATCTTCAATATGCGTGATATCAACAGCTAGCATGTCCATACTTACACGACCAATTAAAGAAGTTTTTTGCCCATTCACAAGCACTGCTGTGCCAGATTGAGTAATCCGTTGATATCCATCTGCATATCCACAAGCGACAATGCCAATTTTCATAGCTTGTTCTGCAAAAAATGTCGATCCATAGCCAATACTTTGCTGAGGATTAATTTCTTGAATTGCAATCAATTCACTTCTTAAAGACATTGTTGGTTTTAAGTCCCAATCTTGAATAGTATGGGTTGGATAATCCGGTGAACTCCCATACAACATAATGCCACTACGTACAATGTTAGAGTGGACATGATTGGCATGTCTAAGAATGGCTGCGCTATTACTTACTGAGCAAGGACCACCTAAAGCACTGACGATTTGATTGAATACTGAAATTTGATAGTCAACGCCAACCTGATTCAAGCGCTCGCCATCAGCATCAGAAAAATGTGTCATGTGAGTGATTGATGACACTTGCGGCAATTCAGTTAACAGACTCCAAATTTCAGAGTAACGTTGAGGTTGGAATCCTAAACGATTCATGCCACTGTTCATTTTCAGAAAAATATTAAAATGAGCATCTAAACCGCACCGCTTAATCCATTCGACTTGAATCTCGTTATGAACGGTAAATTGAAGATCCAAATCGTGACACAACTGTAAGTCCGCTTCTTGAAAGATACCTTCCAAAAGCAAAATTGGGCCTTTCCAACCTAAATCTCGAACTCGTTGTGCTTCACTCAGCTCTAGAAGTGCAATTCCATCTGCATCCACTAAGGCTGAATAAATGCGCTCGATCCCATGACCATAAGCATTAGCTTTAACAACAGCAAAAACTTGGGCATTCGGTACATGTTGCTTAGCAACTTTCAAATTATGCTTGATCGCGTTTAAGTGAATAACAGCCTGTATTGGGCGAGACATATTCCTTGTCCTATTATTTATTTTTTAATAGCAAACCACGCAGCCTTTAAGCTGCGTGGTTATAACGTTGAATTGAAAGTCCATCGGTACTAATCTCTGGAGTCCGATTCAGCACTAAATCACTAATCAGCTTTCCAGAACCACATGCCATGGTCCAGCCGAGCGTGCCATGTCCAGTATTTAAAAATAGATTCTTATATTTCGTCGCACCGATAATAGGCGTACTGTCTGGTGTCATCGGTCGTAGTCCCGTCCAGAAACTGGCTTGTGCCATATCTCCACCTGGGAACAAATCACGTGTTACCATCTCTAAGGTGCCACGGCGATCCTCATTTAACTCTTTATTAAAACCACTTAACTCAGCCATCCCACCAACACGAATTCGTTGATCAAAACGAGTTATTGCAATCTTGTAAGTTTCATCTAAGACAGTTGATTGAGGAGCATATTGCGCATCCACGATAGGTATAGTTAATGAATATCCCTTTACAGGATAAATGGGCAAATCTAGACCTAATGGTTTAATAAAATCTCGTGAATAGCTACCGAAGGCAAGTACATAACGATCTGCCGTGAGTACCTGACCGTCTACAATAACGCCTTTAATTTCGTCGCCCTCAACTACGAGTTTTTCAACATTTTGATTAAATTTAAACTCAACACCAATACCTTTTGCATATTCAGCAAGCGCGTTGGTAAAGATATAGCAATCACCAGTCTCATCATTTGGAAGATGTAAGCCACCGACTAATTTGTCTTTAACTTCCGCTAATGCAGGTTCAACTCGACCTAGACCTTCACGATCTAATAACTCAAATTCGACACCTGTTTCTTTTAAAACTTCAATGTCTCGTTGAACTGCGTCTAATTGCGCATCCTTACGAAAAATTTGTAATGTTCCTTTTGAACGATTCTCATAAGATATGCCAATATTTTCGCGTAATTCTCTTAAACAATCTCGACTGTATTCAGCAACACGTACCATACGCTCTTTATTGATGGCGTAATGTGCCGCATTGCAGTTCTTCAACATTTGAGCCATCCATTTCAGCTGCCACAAGCTTCCATCTACATTAATTGCTAATGGTGCATGATGTTGAAACATCCATTTAACCGCTTTAAATGGAATTCCTGGTGCGGCCCATGGTGTAGAATACCCAGGAGAAATCTGTCCTGCATTGCCAAAACTCGTTTCTTCGGCAGGACCTGATTGACGATCTAATACAGTGACGCTTGCTCCTTGTTGCGCTAGGTAATACGCACTTGCAACACCAATGACACCACTACCTAATACAATAACGCGCATGAACTATCCCTCAGCACTGTGTAGTTTATTTCACTAGTATATTTTTGCTTTAATAGTTTTTTTCACTCTTTTAATCGTTATAATTTAGGTAATTTAAGGGTTTTATCCTGAAAAAATTAAAAAATAAGGAAATTATTCATGCGGAAATTAGATCGCACTGATCGTATGATTTTAGATATTCTGCAAAAGGACGGTCGTATTGCCATTAGTGAACTGGCTGCAAAAGTAAATCTTTCTACAACCCCATGCTCGGAAAGAGTGAAAAGACTAGAACGAGATAGCATTATTATGGGCTATTACGCCCGATTAAATCCGGAGTTATTGGAGCGTAATTTACTCGTCTTTCTAGAAATTAAGTTATCGGCGAAATCTGGAGATGTTTTTGATCAAGTCGCCAAGAATTTAGTTGAGATACCTGAGGTATTAGAGTGTCATTTAATTTCAGGTGAATTCGATTACTTGGTGAAAGCGAGACTAAAAGAAATGAGTGCTTATCGCCAACTACTGGGTGACCTGCTTAAAATGCTTCCCTCCTCTGCATCCTCCCATAGTTACATCGTGATGGAAGAGGTCAAAGAGTCCTTGTACTTGGATCTAAGCTAAGCTACGAAGAGCAATCTCTTGAGAGTTGCTCTTGAGCCCAAATTTCGGCTTAGATTAATCAACGTAATTTAAAATTTGATGGAAAGCTTGAATTCTGGCTTTGGGTGCAGCAGCGGCTAACTCTGCATCACTGCCATAACCGTATTCCACCGCAATCGTTTCAATCCCATTTTTTCGAGCACCGATAATGTCATGCTCTCGGTCCCCTACCATTAAACAGGTTTCTGGCTTAATTTTTTCTCGCTCTAAAATATATGCAATCAGTTCAGCTTTATTGGTGCGGTCACCATTTAACTCACTGCCATAGGCATAATCAAAATACGGTGTGAGATTGAAATGTTCAAGAATTTTCTGGGCATACACCTCAGGCTTTGCAGTAGCTAAAAACAATCTGTAACCTTTACTCTTAAGTGTTGCCAATGTCTCTGCTACATCTTCAAATAATAAATTTTCAAATAAACCTTTTACAGCAAAGCGTTCACGATAACCAAGTAAAGCCTGTTCCGCCAAATCATCATTCACATCAACCTTCAAAATTTTGGCCAACGAGGCTTTTAAAGGTGGTCCAATAATCCAATCAATATTCTCATCCTCCGCGATAAGATGACCTACTTTTTCTAAACCATAACGTGCAGAAGTCGTAATACCCACTTTAGGATCAGTTAGCGTTCCATCTAAATCAATGAGAATATTTTTAATCATGCTGTACCTTTTTTAGAAATGCTATCGAGACTTCTCAGAAACTTGCCTATACTACTCCAAATTGATCGATGAAGGACATTGTTGTGCGCCCTACTGTATTGTGCTTTTCTGGTTTAGATCCATCTGGTGGTGCTGGCTTACAAGCAGATATTGAAGCGATCGGCCAAAGTGGTGCTCATGCAGCAATCGCATGTACAGCGTTAACCATTCAAAACTCTCAACAAGTTTTTGGATTTGAAGCAACCTCAAAAGATTTACTGCTGGCTCAAGCGAATGCTGTAGTGAATGATCTTCCTATCAAAGTAGTGAAATCTGGCATGCTCGGCACTACCGACAATATCGCCGCTTTGGCAGAATTCCTAAGAGCACATCCTGATTTCCAATACGTACTCGATCCAGTTTTGGTTGCCAATAGTGGTGGCTCATTAGGAAATCAAGCAACATTGGTCAAGGCTTTTGTTGAATTGATTCCTCTTGCTACGATTCTTACACCCAATACCGTTGAACTTCGCGCATTAACAGGCTGTGAAGATTTAGATCAAGCCACACAGAAGTTATTTGAAATGGGTGCTAAAGCTGTATTAGTCAAAGGTGGTCACGAAGACACACCGACTTATATTAGAAATGCACTCTACATTAACGGTGATATGGTCTCTGAAACAAAATGCCCTCGTCTTGAAGGTGAGTATCATGGTTCAGGCTGTTCTCTTGCTAGTTTTATTGCAGGGAGGTTGGCACAAGGTGATCAAATTAAAAATGCAGTTCACCATGCGGAAACATGGTTATTTGGTGTATTAAAACGTGCTGAAATCCCAGTTGAAGGTGGCCAAAGAATTCCAAAACGCTTCTAAATAAAAAGCCCACTGACTGTGGGCTTTTTTATTAATCTTTTAGTCTTTCTTTGACTGATCGGATATGTTCTCTATTGGTTTTCCACGATTTTTGAAGCGCTGCTTTTTCAATACGATATTTAATTCTCTGTAGTCTACGATCATCAATCACTTTCATTTGGTAGCTTTTAACTTCTTCAATCCAACTTTTACCCCAATGAACATGTACAGGAATTGGTGTTTTAAACTCACAATTAGGCACGAAAACTATTAACCCATGTATCGACAGATTTGAATCGATTAAATCTTTTAACAATCCCTCTAAAACCTTTATATGCTTGTAGTTTTGGTGCAATGGATTTTGAAATTTATGGCTAGATTTATAAATTTTTTGAGTCCACATTTTTTGATGTGATGAGCCAAAAATCCAACCTTTATAGTTTTTGGTCTCAATCACAAATATTCCATAAGGACTCAATAAAATATGGTCAATCTGTGTGGTCTGATTGTCCTGATCCAAAAATGTTAGATCATTCAGTAAAATATAGTCCTCATTCAAAAATTTTTTTGCATGATATTGGACAATGTATTCACCCAATTTTCCTTTGATATAAGGTACAAACATTTTGAATACAGGGATGATTGCTAGAATTAAGATCAACCACCATAACTGCGATATGAGATTAACAACAATTGTAATTATAGGATTTTCATTAGACATAATTTTTATATTTCATATGTTTATGCTGTTATAACATCACCACTTATCATCTTCAAGCTGCAGCAGCTTAAGCTTATTTTCCACACCTCCTGAAAATCCGACCAGCTTGCCATTGACACCTATTACACGATGACAAGGTACAATGATCGCGATAGGATTTTTCCCATTGGCCAACCCGACCGCTCGAACCGCTTTTACATTCCCAACATCCTCAGCAATTTGCTTATACGTTCTAGACTCTCCAAAAGGAATTTTTAACAGCGCATTCCATACCGAGCGTTGGAATTCTGTCCCATAAAGTTCTATGGGCAAATCAAATACCTGACGTTGTTTTAAAAAATATTCGCGAAGCTGTGTTTCGGCAATGCATAAAATCTCGTGATCATCCCGCTGAATGATTATTTGATTTTGAATAAACTGAGGAAGTGCATTTTCCCAAGCGACAACAATCAATGCTTGATCATGAGCAACCAATTGAAGTTCACCGACAGGTGTCATTATTTTTTTTAAATAAAGCTGAGTCATTTTTTTAATCGCTTGTAAATTAAATCATCTAACTATGTTGATGATAACTTCATTAAGACCAAACCCGAAATAATCAATACTGCGGCGATCATTCTCATTGCATTTGCAGGTTCTCCAAGAATAAAAATCCCAACCATAAAAGAACCTACAGCGCCTATGCCTGTCCATACGGTATAAGCTGTCCCGAGTGGTAAAGTTTTCATCGCATGGGAAAGTAAAGCAAAACTTGCGATCATGAAAACGATCGTCAAAATACTGGGTGTCAATTTGGTAAAGCCATCTGAAACTTTCATAAAATAGGCCCAGACCACTTCCAACAACCCTGCAACAATCAAGACTAACCAAGCCAAAATAAACCCTCTCTCAATTTAAAAAGCAGCGTATGGATACGCTGCCTTAAATCTTACGCTGAAGCTAATTTCATCATGACTAAACCTGAAATAATCAGAATAGCCGCAATCATCCGCATTGCTGTCGCAGACTCACCCAGAATAAAAATGCCGACTAAAAAAGACCCTACTGCACCAATCCCCGTCCAAATCGTATAGGCAGTTCCCAGAGGTAATGTTTTCATGGCATGTGCCAACAACCCAAAACTGAGAACCATAAAAAATAGAGTAATTGCAGTCGGTGTGAATTTAGTAAATCCTTCAGACATTTTCATACTATATGCCCAAACGATCTCAAATAAACCCGCGAGAATAAGAATAAACCAAGCCATGATGCCTGCTCCCAATTAAAATAATTTAAGAGTCAGGCCGTCCTGACGATTTTTCTCAGAGAAATGAGGGAGGTCGTTCCTCCAAATGATGGTTGAATTATATCAACACACGCACAAAATAGGCGCAATTTTACAATTTTTGACCCAAAATACACCTACAAAAAATAGGTCATTATCGGACTAGCTTTTCTAGATTATTTCTGCATTTTTAGGCTATTGCATTACAAAGACGATCGCTATTGGCAGATAGAAGACTAAATCCGCACTAAATTAAAACACTTTACTGCACTATAGAATCACTGGTCTGGGATGTTTAAATTGATTTTTTATCTCGCTCTTTTAAGACTTATTCACGAAGATAAGCCAAATAATGAGCAACGAAAATTTCTCCCCCAAACAATTCAACAGAAAGGATAAGAAGATCCATTTTTTGTAAAAAAGGACTCAAATGAGTCCTTTTTATACATTTATTGTCTAATAAACAAACCATTGAACTAAATATGATTATAATCTATTCAAATTATCCAGACTGTTATCAACACAGATATCCACCAAGTTATCCATAAACTTATCCACAGATGTGTGTAGTGTTATACATGTTTCGGATCAAACGTTAATTGAACCTACTTTCGCCAACTCTGCACGCATTTCATCAATTACAGCTTTATAATCTGGCTTTCCGAAAATGGCAGAACCAGCCACAAACATATCAGCACCAGCTTCAGCGATTTCACGAATATTTGCTGGACCAACACCACCATCAACTTCTAAGCGAATATCTTTACCAGATGCATCAATAATTTTGCGTGCTTCACGAAGCTTATCTAGTGTCTTTGGGATAAATTTTTGTCCACCGAAGCCAGGGTTGACGCTCATTAATAAGACTTGATCCACTTTATCCAGTACATAATCAAGGTAATGTAAAGGCGTTGCAGGGTTAAAAACTAAACCTGCTTTAGCACCACCAGCTTTAATCAGCTGCAATGAACGGTCGATATGGTCTGATGCTTCTGGATGAAAAGTGATGATATCTGCACCCGCTTCTAAGAAATCTCCGATCATACGATCGACTGGTTTCACCATAAGATGAACGTCAATTGGGGCCTGAATACCATATTTTTTAAGTGCCTTACATACACCAGCACCAAAAGTTAAATTTGGTACATAATGATTGTCCATTACATCGAAATGGACCACATCTGCACCTGCTTCAAGTACGTTTTCGACTTCTTCACCTAAGCGAGCGAAATCAGCAGATAAAATCGATGGAGCAATTAAGAATGGCTTGGACATGTCAGGACCTGGCGGGAAATTAGAATTCAAAAGATGATTATAGCAAAACTTCGTTTATTCATTCCTTCGAAATTACTGCTATTTAAATTTCAACTCAAAATGCAAATCGTTGATAAAAATCTTCAAGGACGGAATATGGCTTATGCAAAGCTATGTTGCATATTCGGAACAACCTTATGGTGAGATGAATGTTAAGATACAATAAATTTCAAGCATTAGGGTAAATAATGAAAACAACCACAACGATAGAAAGCTCCGAAGCATTACGTATCGCTAAACGATTAAGCAATCATTGGAAACATAAATTTGATGTCGCCAATAGCGATGACCAATATCAAATTTTTATGCCAAAAGTGACAGTTGAATTATCAATACAACCTGATCAACTTCATGTCAGTATTGTGAATAAAGAAATATCTTTAGAAGAATTAATACGACTAAAAAATGTCGTGCTTGATCATATCAATCGCATGGTTCAAGCTGACTATCAAGTTATATGGTCTAGAGAAAGTTAAAGAAAAACCGACATAAAGTCGGCTTTTCATTATTGTTGCTGTTTAAATTCAGTAACACGGCGAATTCGTTCTTCAGTGGCAGGATGACTTGCAAAGAGATCAAGAATTTTTGATTGATCTTCGTCTTCTCCCATATCATCACTCATACGTTTTAAAAAGTTTGCAAAATGCACTGTATCCATTTCATGTTTATGCATGAGTTCTAGCGCATACTGATCTGATTCTAACTCAAACTTCCGTGAATACCCTGCACCAATCATGGCAACTGGCAAAGTCGCAATTAAATCCGATCCATCACCAGTGATGGCAATATAAAGTACGCTGAATCCTAGGCTCGAAAGACCTTGTTGTAAGCTATGACGTTTTAATAAATGTGCTTGTTCATGTGCCAAAACGCCGATAATTTCCTGATCATTCTTGGCGAGCTTCACTAATTCATCGGTGAGATAAATTGTATTGTTTGGCAATGCGAGCGCATTGGCTCCAAGCGAGGCACCTTCCCTAAATTTCAACTGAGCGGGATGACCATCAGCAACATATTTCAGATAATCCGCGAGAATCCGATCCTGTCTTTGCTGTGATAACTGAGAAGGTTTAGTGTATTCGGCTAAATAAACTTCTGCCTGACCACCCAAACGATTCAGCGTATTTTCTGGCAGCTGGAAAGCAACAATGTGCGATGCCGTCGGTATTCCCCATTTAATGACGGAGAAACCAAGTGCGACCACGAAAAGAACACTAAAAATAATCAACGATGGTGTACGTTCAAGTTTCCATACTTTTTGATGAAAATTTTTATGCTCAACAGGCAACCATTCAGGAAGCTGACGCTCATGAAATTCAATCCTAGCGTCATGTGTTAACTCTAAAGCTGGATTACGTCGACCAATTTTACCAAGCAATACCATTTCATCTGCATGATAGTAGACTGTTTTCACTTCGCCTTTATCTGTATAACTGACAGCGATACTGTCTTGATTAGCAGGGCGAATCTGTGCTGTAAAAGGCTTAGAAAGAACACCATCATAATATGTCACTCTGAGAGGTTGATTCATTGAATTAACTCCTAAAGTGAAATATCAATATCAAAAATATCACTAATTTCTTCCGCGATGGCACTATGATCACTTTGCGCAATATTCATCATCAGGTTTGGATCATCATTTAATTCTAAGCTCATCGACTCAACTTGGTATCGATAAATGCGAATAGCAGCCCATGCTGACAATAATCCTAAACTTAAGATTCTAGCGATCCAATTACTCGCAACAATCCATGCATAGCGCCATTGATTACAACTGGTCTTAAACTGACTGCTGTTGAGTGTTGTGCTATTCCACGTAGTAATAAAAATTCGTGCCTGTATTAACGGACCAATAAACAACATTCCAATCGCATAAACGGCAAAGATCATCATCAGCATCATATCCATTCCATGACCACTGAGTATTGATAATGTCGAACCACCAAATCCAATGAGCATAAGAATCAATACAAAGAGAATCATGGGAACATATACTGCTCGCATATAACTGGGCCAGTCATTGTTTAATTGAAATTTGAGTTGTCCAACGTACAAATGATTAAGCGTATATTTTTTATAAATCCAAATTGCGACAGGGCTAAATATACCTAATGTAAAAATGGTGATAGCAAGTGCAAGTAAAAATTGCTTATAGGCTTCTTTATTCGTGCCAGAAAAGTAAAAACGACTGTTCCCAAATTTACTGTTGCGCGCATTAAATCGTACTGTGGCACGAACCAACCATGGAAGAGCGATATAAATAATCAGACCACCAAATGCTGCTATCGTCATATCCATATATGAGGCAATCGCAAATATTGCCCAAATGCCAATGGCTATCAGTCGACCAATCAAAATTTTAGTCGGTAAACCAGTAAAATCAAAAAAGCGATGAAAAAATTCGGTATTGTTATAAAAATATCTTAAACGACGTACTTTCGCCCATGGCGCATATAGGCTCAATGTCGCAATCGTCAACAGAATGTTGACGATCCATATGCCAAAGTACTCCATCGCATTGCCATGAAATTTAAATTTAAATACTTTCCCCATATAAATCGGTCGATTTTCATCTGCATCAGATAATGGAAATGGATCGTTTATCAATGGTAAGGGTGCTTGTTCAGCGGAGTGTTCTGATGAATTCATTATTATTTTCTCTGATTATAAAAAATGACATCCCGAGAGATGTCATCACTCAACATGGTTTAAATGTGATATCGCACACATTATAACGAACTTAAGTATGAATATCTTAAAATTCAAATGAGATTAATTTTGCAATTGTAAAGCATGGAATTGCAGATGATCATCAATAAAACTTTGGATAAAGAAGTATCCGTGATCATAACCCTCGTGCTCACGCAATGTGAGCTTTTGACCTACGGTTTTACATGATTCAGCAAATAGTGCTGGATTAAGTTGAGCATAAAACTGATCTGCCCCCCCCTGATCAATTAAAACTTCGTGATATAGAGTACCCTTAGCTTTCACGAGCTCATTCGCATCATGTGCTTTCCATAACTCACGATCTTCTCCGAGATAAGCTGAAAATGCCTTTTCACCCCATGGACAAATTGATGGCGCACAAATCGGTGCAAATGCTGAGACTGACTTAAATAAGTCTGGATACTTCCAAGCAAGCGTGAGTGCACCGTGTCCTCCCATGCTGTGACCAAAAATACCAATCCCCTCATCCTGTACACGAAACGATGTAAGAACTAGAGGATACAGCTCCTGTATAAGATACGACTCCATCTGATAATGCTCAGCCCAAGGTGCTTGAGTTGCGTTTAAATAGAATCCAGCCCCTTGCCCTATATCCCAAGAATCCCCGACCGCCACGTCGTCACCACGAGGCGATGTATCTGGAGTAATCAAGATAATTCCCAATTGTGCAGCTAAACGTTGTGCATGTGCTTTGATAACAAAAGTTTCTTCAGTACAAGTCAAACCTGCAAGATAGTACAACGCAATACATTTTTGACCTTCTAATGCCTGTGAAGGTAAAAATACAGAAAATTTAGTGGGATTTTTCAAAAACTTTGAATTGATCTGATAAACACGTTGTTCACCATCAAAACATTTATTCTTTTGAACCAATTCCATTGCACTGCCTCACACATTTAATTTTTAAACATCATCGCATATTCGTAAACTGAGCACTATCACTCTGGTGTTCACTACTTACGGTTGATAATCCCACCTGAGGAAATAACCTCTTTTCAAGTTGCGGTAACATAATTTCCATATTCTTACCAATGACCCATTGTGGCTCTGATGGCATAAACCCTTGTGCATTTTCCCAATGCGCAATATTGACTGATGCATCTTCAAAGGCTTCACGTAAGCTATTTTTTTCACGCATCGCTAAATCAAAGAAAGCACGTCCAAAATAAGTCGAGTCTGCATCATTTGAACAACCAAAAGACTCTCGATCTGCTGCAGCTGCAGTAATGACTAATGTATCTGGTGATTGCAACGCTGGAATAAAACTACCAGAGAAACATGATGAAATCACAATGACTCTCCATCTGATCCCTGATTTATCAAGCGTTTGGCGCAACCATTTTGGATCTATGTCTTCCAAATCAATTGGCGTATTTTCCATTTGAAATTGGTTACTTAATCCATGGGAAGTCATATAAAGAAACAGGACATCACTTTCACGATTCATCTGAGCGCCAATACGTTGCAATGCCAAATCAATACTGGTCTTTGACGCAATTGGATATTCTTCGCGAGTTGCAGGATTATTAATTAACGCAATTGATCGACCAAAGGTTCCGAAACGCGTATCAAATTGATCTTTAAATCTTTGAATTTCCAATTTGAATACATCTTGATAACTTGCACCAGCTACGCCCATAAAATACCAATGCGAGTTCGCGAACTCTCCAAATTGGATCTGTTCAAGCGCCTGATTTAATAATCTGCTTTGCGCGTAAAATGATTGTTCTGAAATACTTGGAGGCGCCTCATCTACCTTCCAAATTGGTTGACTTTGTGAAGAAATCTGCCACACAAAAAGTGTAAAAAACGTGGCGATCATGATGAGTAGTCGCTCCCACCAAGGCCATTTTAATTCACGCGAAAAAACCCAAACAACAGCTAAACTTTGCCAAACAAACAATAAAGAAAATATGTGCTGCAAATGATCAACAAGGAAATTAGGTTGATAGTCAAAGTTATTAAAATAATATTGGATAAGACACTGAATCAACACAATATGTGTGTCTAGTACTAACCAAAGTAATGCTGGCACCAACATCAAACGTGGATTATTAGTACGCTGTGAAAGGAAAATCCCAACAATTAAAGCAATAAATGGCCAAAGCGCATAACTCACTAATCCTTGAGAGTTAAATTCTCCAGCACCACTCGATAACAACCAGCTAAATAAAGAGCTCGCTGAACCTCCAAGAATTCCCCAAAAAATAAGTTGAAGAATTGATGGCCTTACAATCTGTAGTGATTTCCTTGAACCTAAAAATAACCAAATCCCTGCAAGCTGGTTACTTTTTAAATCATGCCAAAAGTTAATTGAAGGTTTAAGGTCTATCATAAGATTACTGTGTAGGTGCTTGGATCAGCTTTTTTAAGTTTATGCTCGGTTAAATAATTATCAATGCTACTTTTAACTATATAACAATTTTTCGATTATTTTTGAGTCATTTACCAAACTACTCAGAAACAATCGTTTGAAAATAGGCATCAAATCGACATGCATCACCTAACCATTGATGATCAGGTTTTTGTGCATTGAGATAAATAGCATGCCTTGGTCGCTTTACAATAACTCGCTTAGCAACGCTTTGAGCCAATGCCAACAATTCATCACCTAAATCCATCTCTCCATCTTCTGGTAACAGAAGATGTAACAGCTGCATTTGTTTTTTAACTTGCGCTTGTTTTTTAATGGCATTTTGATTTTGATCGCGCTGTGGAAACATTGGATCTAAATACACCACATCGGCATCGACGAGTTGGTTTGCGCATTGCTTAAGATAATCAGCAGAATCCGAGAAAACCAGCTGAATGCGCGCAACAATACTCTTTAAAAATGGATCAAGACTCGCTTGTTGATGAGTAGATTCTAACAAAGTATATAAAATTGGATGTCGTTCAACTAATGTAACATTTGCCCCTAAATGTGCCATCAGTAAACTGTCATGCCCAAGCCCTGCGGTGGCATCAATGAGCTGGGGTTTTTCAGATAACTGGCATGCCCTCGCAATCATTTCAGATTTCAAGCTAGCACGTTTTAAGCGACCGACTTCGGCTTTCCAATCAGGTTGCATACGCATGCCCTGTGCGCACAACCACAACCCATCTTGATCAACACAAAGCGCAAGTTCAGGATGATGTCTGAAAAATCGAGCATTCAATTTTTCAACCGCTTCGATTGTTGACTGCACCCCACGAGAAGAAAGCACAGCATTAAAATGCTGTGCTTTCTCAAGAAAATCTCGTTCAGCAAATAAGCGTATTTCGCTTACCATAATTTCCAACCTGTAAATGCAAAGAGAAGGATCACTAAACCTGAAGCAATTCGATACCAAGCAAAAATCATAAAATCACGTTTTGCGACATAGGCAACCAAAGCTCGAATGAGTAATAAAGCTGAGACAAATGAAACAATCAACCCAGTTGTCAACACTGCCCAATCTTCAGCAGTCTGGAACACATCATAGCTTTGATATAAATCTAATAATCCAGCACCAATAATGACTGGAATTCCAAGAAAGAATGAAAATTCGGTCGCTGCTTTGCGGGAAACGCCTAAAAACATTGCCCCGATGATCGTAGCACCAGAACGTGATGTACCTGGGATCAAAGAGAGCACTTGAATTAAACCAATCCAAATTGCATCTTTATAACTGAGCTCTTCAACTTCTTTGACACGTATTCTTGGGGGATTTTTTTCTACCCAAATGATAATTAAACCACCCACAATCAGGCCAATTGCAATCGCGTAGTTATTAAATAATAGCTCTTTTACTGTTTGCCCAAAGGTCAAACCTATTGCAACAATTGGGATTGAAGCCAAGATTAAACCAAATCCGAGTCTTCTACCTTGTGCTTCGCCAGTGACCATACCCGTTGCAGCACCCCATAAGCGCGACCAATATTCATAAATAACCGCTGCGATTGCCCCCATTTGAATGGCAATCACAAAGACATCACTTTTTTCCTTGGTCCAGAAATTCATGAGTTCAGCGGCTAAAATTAAATGGCCTGTACTAGAAATGGGTAAAAACTCAGTAATACCTTCAACGATACCCATAATTGCCGCTTTAAGCAGCAGTAAAAGATCCATAGAAATTCCTAATTATGCTTTGCCTTGTTCTGGAATTTTTTTCCACGCATTGTCACGTAAATAAACGGGTAGTGCGAGATCGGCACTGAGCCAGTGTTTTTTTAAAGCATGTTCACGTGCAATCGTCGCTATATCCTCAGCAGTTGCTTGGACATTTGAATAATCATTTAATTCGGGATGAATACATTTTGTTCCCGAACCAATCATTTGATACTTTTGATAGGCTGCAGCATTTTCATAATTTAATAATTGCTCTTCATCCACCAACTGCATTAAACCTTGAGCATTTAACTGAAAACTTGCGATGTAGACCTCACTCATTCTTGCATCAAGTACAGCCGTAACTTCTGTCAGTTGATACATTCGATAAGCAGCCTGTGCCAGAGCTTGAAGGGATGAAACAGGAATCACAGGCACGTCATGTGACCATGCAAGTGCCTGAGTGACTGCTGCATTAATACGCACACCGCTGAATGAGCCAGGACCACGACTAAAAGCGATCGCATCCAAATCTGAAACGTGTACTTCAGCTTGCTGAAAAGCTGCTTCAATCATTGGGAGGATAGATTGGGTCTGCGCTTTTGCACGATCATCTAGTTTATAAAAAAGTACTTGATTCTCATCAATTAACGAAACTGAGCACTGCTCATTGGCAGTTTCTAATGCAAGCAATTTCATGCATGCCCCTATAAATCGTTAAAAATGGTGCTAATCATACTCCACTCGAATTATTCCTGCGAGAGCAGATCTGTTCAGATTTAGTGATTATTGAACGCTGGTATCAATCTCAACACTTATATTTAAAATTCAAATTTTTCAAGCTGAGTGAAATTTTTGAAATGATGCGCATAATGCATCGCACTCATTTTGAGTTTAGCTTCTGCAAACTCATCTAATGTTTTAATTACTTTGCCAGGAGAGCCCATCACCAATGAATTATCTGGGATGATTTTACCTTCTGGAATCAACGCATTCGCGCCAATAATGCAATTTTTACCGATTACAGCATTATTTAATATGACGGCGTTGATACCAATCAAACTATTATCTCCAATCGTACAACCATGTAACATTGCTTGATGACCAATGGTGACATATTGCCCAACATTCAATTCAATGCCGGGATCAGTGTGTAAGACGGCATTTTCTTGAATATTACTGAAATCACCAATACGAATTTTGCAGTTATCCCCGCGTATTACCGCACCAAACCAAACACTCACCTCTTGTCCAAGTTCAACATCGCCAATCACAGTGGCATTTTCTGCAATCCATCCATTCCATGGTTGAATCGTCGTTGAAGGGGTTTTGTCTTGAAATTTGTACATCATATGCAGCAATCCTATGCATTTAATATTTTAATGTTGTTTGAAAATTGAAGATTTAAAACTTGGGGAATTGAGCAAAAAGGGCCAGTTTTTTTTATAATTTAAGCCATACTGAAACAACGAAATCAGGATCCTTGCTGTAAGACCCCATATCACCTCATTCTCAACTCTTAAACTTGGAAAATAGATTGATTGCTTAGCCAATCGAACTTCATAAGGTGTTGGGCGAGCATCCATCATTTCGCGGATTGAAGCAAAAAAAATACGATCGATTTCTGTAGGTTGTGGGACAAGCTTCACATTAGGCGGTATCAATCCAACAACAGGTTTTACTAAAACACCCGCTTTTGAGCGCTCTGAAGGCAGATCACCTAGCAACTTTACATCGAACGGATTCAAAGCCGTTTCTTCCCATGCTTCTCGGAGTGCAACAACAATATTACTGGTGTCGTTCGGATCTCTTTTTCCTCCTGGGAATGACACTTCACCCGCATGATTATTCATATAAATAGAGCGACGCGTCAGCAGAATTTTAGGATCATCTTCATTGGTGATTGCAAGTAATACTGCAGCATCAGCTTTTTGAATGCGTTTAGAAAACCTAAGGTGTTGTTGCAGTTGCAATGTTAATGAATGATCCATCATCTTGAATAGCTCGATCTCTCTTTTTTATTCTCATCCCATCATATATGAAATTTTGTGCATAAGGCTATAAATGATGCGAAAGTTATTTTTTTGGGGTATGCTGAATCATCTCATTTTTACTTGACAGCATATGCCTTTTTGCACGGCCTGTGGGCAACCGACGACCGAACAGATTCCTTTAGGTGATCATAAAGTACGCCAAGTCTGTACGCATTGTAAGACCATTCACTATGTGAATCCGAAGGTCATTTGTGGAGCCTTAGCGATTTGGGAAGATAAAGTACTCTTATGTCGTAGAGCGATTGAGCCGCGCTATGGTCTTTGGACGCTACCAGCAGGATATATGGAACTCTTCGAGACAATGGAGCAAGGTGCAGCTCGTGAAACTCGTGAAGAAGCTGAAGCTGAAGTGGAAATTGAGCAATTGTACTGTATGTACAATATCCCTCGTATTGGTCAAATTTACGTATTATTTAAATCTCACCTTGTTGAAGGTAAATTTGGAGCTGGTGAAGAAACCATCGAAAGTCGTTTATTTGAAGAACACGAGATTCCATGGGATAGTTTAGCTTTCCCAAGTGTTGAACGAACGCTTCGTCATTATTTTGAAGACCGAAAATCGAATCATTTTCCTACACACTTAGAGACCTTAGGTACTCGACTTGATCAAACAGGTTAAAAAAACT
>NZ_JFYL01000041.1 GCF_000632455.1 Acinetobacter sp. Ver3 | reverse complement strand
CTCTTTATTTCTAAAGAGTCAACCAGTAATTCAAATTATTTTTAAACTTTCTTTCCAAAACCCAACTCAACCAATCTTAGCTAAATCACTGTTTTATCAGAAGTTTTAATCTTCATCACCGCCGATGGATGTGCATTATAGGCCATTTATTTTCTTACGCAACTACTTTTTCAATTTTTTCTATTTGTTTGTATAGTTAATAAACCAATGACACATTAACTATATGTTTTTTATATATAATTTTATTTGTATGAGCTTTTAACTCTTATCACTGTCTAAATAAGACAAAATCATTGCACTTAGTTCTCTCTTAAGCTGTTGTTCTGAAATAAGAAAATCATTGTTACTTACAAACCTCATCATTGTGAACAAGGTACTATTAATAATCACAAAAGATTTATGCTTAAGTGTTTCGAAGTCCCAATGACGATAGAAACGATTAAATACATATAAACCAACTTCAAAAAAATGCTTTTCTAGAACCTTTGCTGCTTCTGAATTATTGTAGCCATGCCAATGTTTCAGGACTTCAAAGAAGAAACCATTATCTTCTCTCATTACATCAAATCCGAATTGAAGACTAACATCGACCAAGGTTTTTAAATCCATTTCTTCTTGATTCATCGCCAGTGCTTTAAGTGACAAACCTAAGTTTTCACTCTTACGGCGTAACAATTCTAAAATTATCTGATCTTTATTTTCGAAATATTGATAGATAGAGCCTACGCTCACCCCTGATTTTTCAGATATTTTTGGCGTAGTGACTTGATCTAGGCCCATTTCAGAAATGCATATCAGAGTCGCTTCCAAAATACTATCGACTACCAGCTTTGCTCTTTGTTGTTGGGGTCTTTTTCTCATAGCTGCCATTCTAATAATGCGAATTGAATGCGAATAAATATTCATATTAATCTTTGATCAAACAATAACCAGATTAATTACACCATGTCAAATTTAAGCATTCCAAAACGTATGGCTTCATATGAGCGAATGAAGCGTAGCGATCTATTGTCTAAGCTTCTACATAAAATGACCGATCAAAACTTCATTCCAACTTATGCTGAATATTTAGAGTTAAATGAAAGTTTACATACGGGTGATGTGCCGATGGATCGCTTAATGGATTGGGTGATGACCAATCCACGCGAAAATCGAAAGCTTTTTGAAACGGCGTTATATCAAGGCTTAGATGCTCTTCCCAAACCAGTCCCTGAAATCAAAGCATTCTTTGATCTCGTGGAACAACAGCCTGTTTGGTTTGATCAAGAAAAAATTGATCGTGCAATTCAATTCACGCATCGTTTAGGCGCAAATGTCACTTTTATTATGCGTGATCTCGCCCTAATGACTGGATATCAATACCCTGGCTTCAATCAACCTTTGATTTTAACAGGTGCTCTAAGCAAATATGCAGGCAAGCGCTTAGCAGAAACGCATAAATGGTGGCTAGATGTTACTAAGCCGAATGGATTTCAACGCTTTAATGATGGCTTTACTTCAACAATTTTTGTGCGTTTCATCCATTCTTTAGTTCGCTACCATCTAAAAAAATCCAAAGATTGGGACTGGGATATTTGGGGAATGCCGATTAACCAATATGATCAGGCAATGACAAATATTGCTTTCAGCGGTGTGATGCTTTTAGGTATTCGAGCAATCGGTATTTTTCCAACCAAAAGTGAAGTCGATGCGATTATGCATTTTTGGAAATATACAGGCTGGTTAATGGGTGTTGACGAACAATGGCTGATTGATAAAGAGTCTGAAGGCTGGAAATTATTGCAATGGATGAATTATGCTCATCCTCAAGTGGATGAAAGTAGTCGTCAGCTTGCAGTAAGCCTATCCAAAGAACCATTTGAACGCGAATATAAACATTTTAAACGTTTCATGCAGAAGAAAGCTTACCAGAATCACTTAGATGTTACCCAAATCTTTATGGGCCGTAAAAAAATGAAAAATTTAGGGCTTAAGCCTCGAATACTGCCGTGGTATCCACTGTATCTACTGACCAAAAATACTGTGATTTATGCTGGCGCAAAAAAAATACCAAAGCTTGATCTTTATTTACAGCGTAAAGGGCGATCACAACAAGAACAAGCTCTCGATTTATATCAAAATGCAGGAAAACAGCTGGCAAGTATGCATCAATAAATAAAAAACCGAGCTAAAGCTCGGTTTTTTCATGTATATTTTTAAGACATTCTTAATGTTGCCTCTTGCTCAGCTCGAAGTGCTGATGGAGAACGTGCTAGATAATCCAAAGCTTGTTGAGTATTACCTTCTTGCACTGGATGAAACTTTGGACTAAACCAACGGATAGTAGCTAAAGTTAAATGACTGAAGGTAGGAATATGATCAGTCTTACGGCTAATTTTTTCCATTTGCATAATGAGTCTTAAAGTACCCATATGTCTAAACTTACCTGCATCTTTGTCTTGTTTCAAAATTGTTTTGCCGCCTTCAACCCAAACCGCTGCCATAATAGGGAAGATAAAGGTCATCAAAGCATTTTTTGAAATTTGAAAATTAAACTCTGATTCAAACATATGTTTAAACAAATCATACGCAACCGTACGATGCTCAACTTCTTCTGCAAGATGCCAACGGAATAAATCAGCCATGATTGGATCGGCTTTATCCAATGAAGTATTGTCCAAGCTCCACTGTCCTGCTACACCAGTATAGTGTTCAATGGCTGCAATCACACCCAGTCGGAAGATTAACCAACGTTTTTCACCAACCACTTTTTTCATCATTTTGATACCTACTGGATTTTCTCCCAAAAGGATTTCAAAAAGATAATGCATGCGTTGAATGAACGGCTTTACATCTAATCCATGTTGATCAAAATAAACTTGTGCGTGTTGATGAGTACGACCATGAATCGCCTCTTGCTGAATAAAACCTTTCACGTCAGCTTTTAATTGTTCGTCTTTGACGAACGGTAAAGCTTTATTAAATACACGGCAAAACCAAAACTCACCCGCAGGTAAAATCATATGTGCTGTATTCAACATATGGGTGGAAACAGGGTCATTTTCAATCCAATGCTTTGGAATATGATTGAAATCAAATTTTACTTTACGACCATGTAGTTGATGAACTTGACTCATTGTTGTCATTTTATTATCCATTACATCTTTTTTATTATTTTTAAAATAATGATAACCTCATCACAATATCATTTAAGGACATTCATATTTTATGTCTGACAATTTTAAAGAAAACACCCATTCAGACGGCGATCTAAATGGGTGTTAGGCTTAATACGTCAAATAAACTGAATATGACTAGAACTTCATACTCACACGCGCCCAATAATTACGTCCTATATTATTAAATTGCTCATTCTGTGCAAAACCAAATCCAGCACTACCTGCTTTATTTAAGTGTTCCGTATAAACTTTATCCAGAACATTATCAATTCCAATACTCAAATCAACACCTTGATGAATTTGATAAGTACCATTTAAAGACAGCGTCGAGAAACCTGAACTCGTTTTAAAGTCCTTACCTACAATATTACCTTGATTAATACTGACACGATCCTGCCCATCTACCACACGCCACAATAAACCTAAGTTAAAACGCTCTTGCACATATCTTAAATTTACACGTGCTTCCAACGGAGATATTTGAGGTAAAGGTTGATTATCAGTTGTGTTTTTTCCCCAAGCATACATCGCACTAAGATCTGCCTGAACAGCATCGGTAAATTGATAACCTACACCAGCTTCTGCCCCTGCGATTGTCGCATCGACATTTCTAGAATCAGCAGCATTTTTACCATGACCAGTCATTTTTGCTGGGTCATAATTCAATAATATGAAATCATCGATCAAACCAGCATAAGCTGATGCCCATGAACTGAATGCCCCGTGATTATGTTGGTATCCAACATCCAACTGTAAGGTTTTTTCTGTTTCTAAATCCTTGAAGGTAGCAACAGCATTGCCTTGATAATCTGTCTTAAACAACTCCCAATAATCTGGTACGCGCTCTACATAGCCTAGACCAACATAGGTTTTAGCATCATGCTCTGGATGCTGATTTTCAAACCGTATAAAACCACTTGGTAATGTTTCCTGACGTTCTTGAACCATTGTTAAGTTTTTAATCTTAACTTGATCAACCCGAACACCTGTGACCAACTTATTATGATCATTCAATGGATATGATAATTCAGTGAACCCACCATAAGATTGAAACTTCATATCCTCTGTCAGTGGAGTATTCATCATTGGCATGCTTGAATGATACATTCCACCAGCATGTTGATTATTCTGAGTATCAACACCCGTAATGAATATTGCTTTATCCCACTCCATCGTTGTGGCTAAACGTGCATTCAAAGTACGACGTGTCACATTCATAGCGCGATCCGCGCCATCAACATCACGTAAACTAAAATTATCCATCACATGATCATTAAAGTTGTAATTGACTTGCGCCTCAACTTTTTTAACTACCTCTGAGAGATTCTTTTTCTCAAATCTTAATCCCAAGCTCTCGCGGGCAAATTTAGAACCATCCATATCTCGCCCAGCATATACAGCCTCACCATCAGCCTTAGCGCCAGTTAACTCGATCCATGTATCTGCATTAGGTGTCCAGCCCAATGCTAAATCTGCATTCCATCGTTTCCAATCTGATGGTACGGTCGCCCCATTACCATCTTGATAACTATTTGAGACTGATCGGTTGCTATTGATTCGAATATATTTTTGTTCATCTCCTACCGCTGCCTCAATATTTTGGTCTAAACGCCCAAAAGAGCCCATTAATACACTTGCCTGACCTCGATAATTTTTTTCATCATTCAATTGTTCTGGGCGTCGCTCGAAAATCACTGTTGCTGCTGAACCTGTGTTGGCGTACTGGACAGTTTGGGGACCTTTAATCACCGAGATTCGATCATAGCTCTCAGGTGAGATATACGAAGTCGGTGAATCCATACGACTCGGGCATGCGCCTAAATTTTCAGTTCCATCTGTTAGAATTTTGATTCGTGATCCAAACATTCCACGAAAGGTCACATCACCGTTCGTACCTGCACCACTATTTACGCTGCTAAACCCTACAATACTTTGTAAGTAATCTGCGCCATCCGACGCAGGAATAGGCTGAATGGGTTGCTTCGGGTTTGCACGTACAATCAAGCCATTAGCATCATTACCTTGTAGAGCTGTAGCAACAATTGGCGCTAAGTTCGTCGTGTGTGTATCAGGTGTTGGATTTAAAGTTGTAGATTGGACTTCAGCAAATGAAATTTGCGAAATAAAGGCAATGGAAATCGCAGCCGCTAGTGGCTGTAAATAGAATTTTGGCTGAGCCATGATATATTCACTCAAAATTTAAATATGACAATGCTAGAGTCATTCAAGACCCTAAAAATAAAGACAATATTTAAGAAAAGAGTGGCGGTGCCCGACCTTGAGGTAAAAGGAATAAACGCTGTAAGTCGAAATAAATATGTTTGAACGCTTTTTGGAATGCGATCAAACGTATATTTAAACGTACAAAAACTTCTTTCACATTCAGCTCAGGTGGCAAAATCAAATTACCAAATACAGTACAGTATTGGCATTGATGGTTTGGGTCATGATGATCGTGCCCACTATGCGAGGATTCAACATAGCGCTTAAACTCATGATGTTCATGTAACGCATGTGAAGTGGAAACATGATGAGCGTGATGAACGAGCGTGGTAAGACCAGAATGATTAGGTTGTTCGAATAAGGCACGGGTGATCGTTTCGCAGACCGGCGCAATTTGGTATTGCGCTGGAAGCAAAGGCTGAAGAAAAACAGCGATCTGTAATAATACTGCTGCGAAACTCAGCAGCAACCCATTGCGGAACAAATTGTCATTCCAAATAAAATTTGAGCAATTATAACAAAGCCCAATCGAAATTGGGCTTTATCAACATATTTAAAATTCTTAGAGAATTAACGCTTTACAGCAACTTTTTCTTTTTGACGCTGACGAACGACTTTTTCTACCTTTTCACGCGCTCTTTGGCGTTTTAAAGGAGATAAATAATCAACAAATAATTTTCCGTTCAGATGATCCATTTCGTGCTGGATACATACTGCCAAAAGACCATCAGCTTCTAATTCAAAAGCTTGCCCTTCTAAGTTAATTGCGTCAATTTTGACGCGTGACGGACGCTCAACTTTATCGTATATTTGTGGAACTGATAGACAACCCTCTTCATAAGGTTGGGTATCTTCAGTTAATGGGGTGACTTTAGGATTAATAAAAACCATCGGCTGATTTTTATCTTCAGACAAGTCCATGACGATAAGCTGAATATGATGATCAACTTGGGTTGCAGCTAGACCAATACCTGGTGCTTCATACATGGTTTCAAACATGTCTGCAGCAAGTTGACGAATTTCATCCGTCACTTCCTCTACAGGTTTGGCAATAGTACGCAAACGGGGATCAGGAAAACTTAAAATTGGTAATAAGGCCATGCTGCTCCTCACCGGCTATGCCATTGATCTTAAAAATTAAATGAAGTTAATGCTTCATCAAATAATACGTGTAATATGCGTATTATAGCGCAAATAGATACATAATTTTAGGAATTATGATAATGAAAAAGGTTTTCAATGGCATGGCTTTTTCACATGCTCTGGGGTTAAAGAAACACTGCCGTTCACTTGCAATTTGCATTAGTGCGGGCTTGTTTACCGCGCAAATGACACAAGCCAGTCCAAATGTAAGCCCACCATCGATTAAGGCCGGTGCTCCTCACGTTTATGTGGTCAAAAAAGGCGACACTTTGTGGGATATTTCAGGTAAATTTTTGCGCTCACCTTGGCGTTGGAAAGAAATTTGGGCATCCAATAAACATGTCAAAAATCCACACTGGATCTACCCGGGTGATCGCTTACTACTCTGTACATTAGATGGGCGTCCACTGATTGGTAAAGATGAAGGTGACGGTTGTGAAGGCGTTATTCGTCGTCATCTTGGTGCTATCAATCTAAAACCTCAAGTACGTGTTGAAAGCTTAGGGAATACCATTCCAATTATTCCCTTGGATGATATTCAACCTTGGCTAGAAAGAAGTATTATCGTTGCGCCTGATGCTTTGCAAAGCACACCTTATATTCTCGGTTCGGCAGATCGTCGTATCGTTGCTGGGGAAGGTCAAACAGTTTATGCACGTGGTCAAGGGATTAACCCTGGACAAAGCTACGGTGTTTATCGTGAAGCTGAACCGTATGTTTTCTTAGATGAAAAAGGGAAAAAATACACAGGTGCACTTGAACTGATTGAGGTAGCTACTGCAGTCGCTGTTGCCAACGAAAATGAAATTTCAACTTTAGAGCTTAAACAAAGTTTTAATGCCGAAGTTCGTCGCGGTGATTACGTTTTACCTAAATTTCAAAATGAATTACCAAGCCTCTTCTATCCAACGGCAACAACGGATATTCAGCCAGGCGGTCAAGTGATTCGTGTTATGGGTTCTATTGGTACAGCAGCTCAACATAGTGTTGTCACCATTAACCGCGGAAGCGTTCACGGTGCAAAAAATGGTCACGTGTTAAGTATTTTCCAACAAGGCGAAGTGGTTAAAGATCCGAAGACCAAAGAAAATATTCAACTGCCTAATCAGCGTGTGGGCAATTTAATGATTTTTAAAACTTTCGATCAATTAAGTTACGCTTACGTGCTAGACAGCGCACTTCCAATTAAAGTAGGTGCTGTATTAGAACCATCACCAATGGTTGAAAATTAAAATTAGGTGCGGATATGTTGAACGAGATTAACGACCATCAGTTGGCTTATATTAAACTCTGGTACCTCGTTCAACATTAACTCAGTGCTTATCAAAAACTTGTTCAGCATTTTGGTTCAGCTCAAGATGCTGTACAGAAAAATCATCTAAATCAATGGCATCAGCTCAACTTACATAAAAACCATATCGAGCGTGCATCTCAATTTTTCTCTGATCAACAGCAACAAGAATTTGAGCGAATTCTGTATCAAATTCATCAACATTCTGATTTTATGCTCACTGAGCAAGATCCAGACTATCCTCAGCAATTGATGCCCTATCATGACCGCCCCCCAATTTTATTTGGGAAAGGTAAAGCACAGCACTTGTCTGAAGCACAAATTGCCATTGTTGGAAGCCGTAAACCAAGTCCACATGGCAAACAAGTCGCATATGATTTTGCGTATTATCTGAGTGATCAAGGTTTTTATATCACGAGTGGATTAGCACAAGGGATTGATGAAGCAGCCCATCAGGGTGCTTTGCAACATGGCAGAACAATCGCCGTTATCGGCACAGGGTTAGATTTAATTTACCCATCACAAAATCGCCCATTACATGATCAAATCTTGAAGCAGAACGGGACCATCATTTCTGAGTTTTTACCCGGGACAAAACCGCTTCAGCATAATTTTCCACGCAGAAATAGAATTGTAAGTGGCTTAAGTTTAGGGATATTGGTAGCGGAAGCTCAATTGGGCAGTGGTTCATTAATTACGGCCCAAGCTGCTGCAAATCAAGGTAAAACGACCTTTGCGATTCCAGGTCATATTTATAGTGAATTTCATCAAGGTTGCCATCAGTTGATTCGTGAAGGTGCCATCTTAGTTGATCATCCTGAGCAGATCCTTGAAGATTTAGCCCTGCCGACTCAATGGCAGCATCAACAAGCATCACTGTCACGAAAAAACAATCCTAATGAGTTCCAAAATGACGAAATAGTTCATTCAGTAGACCATCCAAAGTTAAGTAAGCATGAGGATGATGAACATTCGATTCCTATACATTTGTTAGCTGTATTTCAACAGTTAGATTGGGTTGGTCGCGATCTCGATCAAATTGCAGCAACCCTTGATTTAGACACCGCGACACTCACCAGCCACTTGATGGAGTTAGAACTTTTAGGACGCTGTATTCAACAATCTGGGTTATACCTACGTTGCCGTAATTAAAATTAAGGTTCACAATAGTCTTTTCAATCAAGAGAATGGTGAACGCTTATGTTAACAACCTCAGTTGCTGAGGCTGCTCAATGTCTAAAACAAGGTCAAGTTTTGGCTTATCCTACAGAAGCAGTATGGGGCTTAGGTTGCGACCCTTTTAATGAAAATGCTTTTAAAGAAATTTTAAGATTAAAACAACGCCCTATCGAAAAAGGGGTGATCTTACTGGCTGGTCAAGTCAGTCAGGTTGAACATTTATTATCAAAGCTGCCTCAAGACCGCCGCGATGCGGTGATTGAAAGTTGGTCACAAACATCTTATCAAGATCGCGCCACAACATGGCTTCTCCCAGCTGATGAGCAAATACCACTTTGGATTCGAGGCAAACATCCTAAGGTTGCTATCCGAGTCACCAACCATCCTCTTTGCATCGCACTGTGTAACGCATTTGATGGGTTCATTGTTTCAACCAGTGCAAATCCTGCTGGTTTAGACCCCGCTCGCTCATTGCAAGAAGTCAATCAGTACTTTGGTGCTGAATTAAATTATTTAAATGGAGATTTAGGCCTGAGCCAAGAACCTAGCCGAATATTAGATGCAGAAACTGGTGATGTCATTCGTGCTTAAACAGCATGATATGCTGAGACCTAAAACTTATTATTTAAGACAAAAAAAAGCTCAGTCATAAAGGTATTGACTGAGCATATAAAAGGATGTGCTAATCACATCCAGAGGGTTCAGAAATTCATCTGTACAGAAAAAGAGTGTATTATCGCTTTCTCTGCAGTACGCATATTATGCTACAAAAAAAAATATTACACAATTACTAAGACTTAGAGTTTCAAATCATCATTTTTCTTATAAAGATTAATTATTAGTTCAATTGATATAATTAAGTACCTATTTTTAATTATTAATTTTACTTTTTAAAAAGCCTAATGATAGTTAATTTAGATCAATAAGCTTTTATAGATTTTAAGTATAATAAAAAAATAAATCGATTGTCTGTTTTTTAAACACTCTTAGCCTTTATGAATGAAGTTTTTTTCTGTGCTAAAGCAATACCTATCAAAATCACGATTCCGCCTAAACTGTGATAAATCGTCCATGCTTCTTTTAACCAAACATAAGCAATAATGGCGGTAAAGATTGGCATTAAGTTCATAAAGATGCTGGTTCGATTTGGGCCTAAATGTTGAACAGCCAACATCCATACTAACGGCGCAATAATCGAAGGGAAAATTCCCGCATATAACACACTCAAGCCGTTATCCAGATCAATTGCATCGAGACCCAATACGGCAACGAATGGTAAGTGGTACAACACTGCAAAACCAATCTGAATATAAAGACTAATCATTAAAGGGAGCTCGAGTTGCCACTTTTTGAGAAATACACCATAAAAAGCATAGAAGAATACCGCGACGATCATAATCATGTCGCCCCAATGCCCACCCAGATGCATCAGTGTATCTAGACGCCCCTGACCGATAACATAAATCAGGCCGATAAATGATAAAATACTACCCACCACTGCAAATCGAGTTGGAAACTCTTTTAAAATCATCAGTGAAACAAAAATGGTGAAAATTGGAATAAAGGCATTAATTATGCCCATATTGGTTGCAGTCGTGTAATGTGCTGCGGTGTAAGCTAACCCCTGATAAAGCACCATACCAAATGCACTCAGCACTGCTAATTTCACTATATTTTGTCGTACCAAAGTACGCTGTTTGATGACTTTAGGTAGAATAAAGGGTGTTAAAATCAAAAAGGCAATAATCCAACGATAAAAACTAATACTGACAGGTGAAATATACTCTGCAACATATCGTGTAATAGCTATATTCAACGACCAAATCAATACAGCAATGACTGGCAATGATAGAGCCCAGAGCAAATGCTTTTTTTCAAATGTCATATTTTCATCCTAATTTTTATTTAATCGTTAAGATCAAGTTTTCATCAATTTTTAGACTTTTTCATTCCATGAAACACACTCCCCTTCATTGTTAATGACTGCAGAACAGCCATCTAAGTCTGAGATTTTTACTTAAAAAATTAAGTAGAGTGCTGTTCTATTTTAAAACACTTTTCACTTTTTTACAGGGATTCCTCTACAAAACAACACTAGAAGCTGTGTGTGAGCTATGAGATCGTAAATGCTTGAATTTTCCCATCAACGGGTTAACTGAATTTTTTTTAATGTGCTTCATCGTGAATGTAAGTGCATTGAACCGAGCATATAAAAAGGATAAATTATGAAAAAACTTCTCATTGCATCAATATGCACTACAGCTGTTTTTCTAACCGCTTGTGATAAAAAGTCTAACGATCAATCCTCACCTACTGCCGCTGAAACGGTTCAAAGCAATACATTAAGTACCAATGTAAATGCAGATATTCAACATGACTTAGATTTACTGGATCAAATTTCAAATACAAAAGCTCAAGAGGCTTTGGCATTTCAAAACGAAGTGACACAAGCTGCGCAAAACAATAATAAAGCTGAATTAGACGCAGTGGTTGAGAAGATGGATAACTATGTGGATCAATTTAATGATGATCTGGACAAACTTGCGCTCAAAAGTACTGAAGGTGCATCTCTTCGAGATAAAATGAAAGAATCGAATGAGCTTGGATTGGACCTCGCAGAAGCAGGTGTTAAAGAAAAGCCTGATATGAATGAAATCACTGAACTACAAAAGAAAGCTGTTGAGTTACAACAAAGCTTGTTACAGGACATGCAGAATCTTAAAAACCAAGTCGGGACAAAATCTTAACTCATAGAGCAGGCCGTCAGGCCTGTTTTTTTTCAATGTAGACACCTTGGTGAGATCTATATGCCATGGTATTTTCAATCTACATATTTTAAGTACTTTATGATTAGGACATTGAAATGGCTTCAGTTTATAACATTCCAGTAAATAGAATTCAGGGTCAGGCTGTTGATTTATCGCAATACGAAGGCAAAGTATTATTGATCGTGAATGTAGCATCTAAATGCGGCCTTACGCCACAGTACGAAGGTCTGCAAAAACTCTATAGTGAAAAAAAACAACAAGGATTCGAAATTCTTGGTTTTCCTTCCAATGACTTTCTTGAACAAGAACCAGGAAGCAATGAAGAGATTGAACAATTTTGTTCAGTGAATTATCAAGTGGACTTCCCTCTTTTTGCGAAAATTCCAGTGGTTGGGGAGAATAAACATCCGCTATATGAAACTTTAACAAATGCCATTCCAGAGCGTCTTGGTGAGGGGCCTTGGTGGAAAGATCTGGTTGATTATGGTTTAACGCCTAATAATCCCCCTGAAGTATTATGGAATTTTGAGAAATTCTTAGTTTCAAAAACAGGGGAAGTCGTTGCTCGTTTTGCACCAGACATCACTGCAGATGATACGCGTATTGTTGATGCAATTAATGCTGAACTGGCGAAATAATCTCATCAAGATCAAGTGACGATCTTGTCACTTGATTATTTCTTATTCAATTCAATAAATATCTTCATTAATCTGTCAAAATCATAAGTTACTCTTTCACATCAAGATTTTTGTTATTGCTTTGCAAATATTCAGATTTAACTCATATTTGTATCGTATCTTGGAATGAAGTGATTAACGATTTGGTTTTATTAATGAAAGTATTTCAAAGCATTATTACCCCTTTTGCATTATTTGGCTTCGGTCTCGTGATGTTAGGTTGTCAGCCGCAAACCCAACACGATCAAGAAAAGGAAACAACAGCAGCTAATGTTGAAGAATCTTCCCCTGTCCAAGTCACTGATCCTACTGACTTAAAATCAGGCAATATGTTTTATATTGTGCGTGATGTGGCAGATGTACAACTTAAAGCAGGTGGATATATTGAGCAAATTCAACAGCTACAATCTGATTTAGAAGAAGCTGTAAATAATAAAGATCCACAAAAGTTAGATCAGTCAGTGCAAAGTTTAAAATCTCAATTACTGGGCTTTAATGAGGCATTGACAGGACTTGACCTAAAAAGCCAAGAAATTTCCCAGATTCGTTCGAATATTTTAACGGCAAATGAAAATGTATTAGCTTCACCATTACTAAACGGCCAAGTGAATTTAAACAACATCGATTTTGCAGCTTTAGAAAAGCAAATGGGTAATATCCAAGGTGAAATGGTGAAATTAGCCAGTATGCTTTTGACTCAGTCCGGATCATCTACGGAAAATAATCAAGCCGAGGATTGATATACATTATTCTCACAAAATAGACATGGTGGAGTGAGGGATTTCTCTTTAATTTGAATCTTAAATAATTCAAATATCATGGAGTCGGCATGTCTACCTCACCCATCTATAATATAACTCCTATTACTTTTCGTTTAGATTTAAAAGATCCTTTCATCTTTACTGCTCATCATATTGATCACTACCCTGCCGGGAATGCTGAAATGGGACCAGTTCATCCTGCAATCAATCAAGAATTCAATATGTATTATGGTAGTGTTGTTCCCGGCTTTCCCGAACATCCGCACACGGGTTTTGAAACTATTACTTTGGTGGAACAAGGTTATGTCGACCATTTTGATTCCTTGGGTAATGGTGGACGATATGCTGCAGGCGATGTGCAATGGCTAAGTACGGGAAATGGTGTTGAACACTGTGAAATGTTCCCGTTAATTCATCAGGATCGAGAGAATCCTTTTGAATTATTTCAAATTTGGTTTAACTCATCTCCAGAACAAAAAAAACAACCTGCTGATTATAAAATGTTTTGGCGTGAACAAATTACTCATGTGAAAGTGACTGATCACCAGTCTCGCAGCATTGATGTACGAGTTATTTCAGGACAATATCAAAATCAAAATGCATTAAGTCGCCCACCACACTCTTGGGCAGCTGCAGCAGAAAATAAAGTGAATATATACTTAATTACTTTAGAAGCTGGCGCACACCTTGAAATTCCAGCCACGACCGCAACCTCTACTCGATTTGCTTACTTTTATCAGGGTTCAACTTTAAATATTGCTGATTCACCCATTCAATTTAAACATCTTGTAGAGCTTAAAGCTGACACCGAAATTCAACTTGAAGCAGGTGATCAAGAAGCGAGAATCTTATGGTTAGAAGGTGAACCTATTGGTGCACCAGTTGCAATGCGAGGGCCTTTTGTATTGAACAGCAAAGAAGAACTTGATGTTGCATTCAAACGATATCGTGAGACCCATTTTGGTGACTGGCCTTGGCCAAGCGATGCTCCAACGTTTTCACGTGAAACACCTCGTTTTGCCAGCTATGAAGGTGGTAAACGCAAGGAATATCCTGAAAAAATGAGTTCAGATGGGGCTTAACAAGGTTTAAATATTACAGTATTCATCTTTGCCCAATGCTCGTTTAATATCCTGTTCAAAACGTGCATTGGGAAAAGGATAACGTTGAGGCAAATACAAGGTAAATCTTGTCAACGTAGGTGATAGCTTTTCTACAGTTGCCTTATGAACATATTCACCACGTTCTGTTCGAGCAAATAGGGTTGCCATTTCAATATGCTCTTCAAGCTTATTTTCAGTAAAGACTAGATCATCATCACGTGTGAAACCGATACATCGACGATATGCTTGTCTCAGATTTTGAAATACGCTGAGATAATCCAACTCAATTTCAGCACTTAAACCATTTTTATATGAGTTGGCAACCAAGGCCGCTTCAGTAGGTTCATTGGGCTGACTTAAATAATAATTTTGACATGCGGTGAGCTGACTGAAGGTGAATATGCTTAGCGCGATAATTAGACTTTGACCATACATTATTTTATTTGGATTTATTAGACTTATACCTGAATTGTAGCAAAGTCTAAGCCGTGATTTAATTCAGCTTTATACTTTTAATGTAATTGAACCATGCAACTGATCATCTTCACTGGAGTTCAAGCTTCGGGCAAATCAAGCTACTATCTTTTACATTTGGCACATTCACATTTAAGAATTAACTTAGACATGCTAAAAACTCGCCATCGGGAAAACATGATCTTTGAAACCTGTCTAGCCTCTAAAACCAAAACGGTGATCGACAATACCAACCCAACCAAAGCAGATCGCGCTCGTTATATTCGACGTGCCAAAGCAGCAGGTTTTGAAGTGATTTCATATTACTTTGAAACAGATTTGAAAAGTACGCTAGAACGCAATGGTCAACGAAGCGGTAAAGCCAATATTCCTGAAGTCGGTGTTCGAGCAACATATAAGAAGTTAGAAGTACCTGATTTTGAGGAAGGGTTTGATGAAATACATCATATTAAGATAAAAGGTGCAGGTGAATATCACCATTTAATCTTAGACTCCAAATAATAAAGCGACCCGAAGATCGCTTTATTTCAAAGACTCTATTGTTTCACCACCACTAATTTTTTTTGTACAAATTCATGAAAACCTAAATCTGCCAGTTCATGACCATAACCAGAATTCTTTACGCCACCAAATGGTAATTCTGGAGCAGTATCCGTTAACCAATTGATCCACACCATTCCTGTTTCAATTCTCGAAGCTAATTTTTTTGCACGCTCTATGTCTTGAGAGTGAATGACACCCCCAAGACCATAATTAGAATCATTGGCGATTTCAACGATTTCATCCTCATTTTCCGCAACATAAATCTGAGCAACTGGCCCAAAGAATTCTTCGTACCAAGCCTCATTATCTCGACTAATATTTTCTAAAATTGTCGGCTCATAGAAATAACCATCATGATCAATTGCTTTTCCACCAATAACCAATGATGCACCCTGCTGAACTGCTTTATCCACTTGTTTAATCAAGTTTTTAAGCGCACTTTCCGATGAGAGTGGTCCCAGTGTGGTACTACGGTCTAATGGGTCGCCAATTTTCAGTGCTTTAAATGCTTCAATTAAACCCGTTCTAAACTGATCAGCGATGTCTTTATGCAAAATAAATCGTTTTGCTGCAGTACACACCTGCCCTGTATTATTTACACGTGCTTTACAACCAATCTCAATCGCTTTGTTTAAGTCCGCATCATCCAGCACGATAAAGACATCATTCCCACCCAATTCAAGCGTAGACTTTTTAATGTGTTTGCCTGCTTGCGCAGCGACCGCACTACCCGCTCCTTCTGAACCAGTTAATGCAACACCACGCACACGTTTGTCTGCAATAATATCTGAGACTTGATCGGTATTGATAAATAGATTAGTCCAAACACCTTTAGGCGCTCCTGCTTCTAATACAAGTTTTTCAAATGCTTCAGCACATTGCGGAACGATACCTGCATGTTTGGCCAATACGGGATTTCCAATACCACAGTTTGGTGCAAATACACGGACCAATTGATAAAATGGGAAATTCCATGGTTCGACAGCCATGATAATACCTAATGGATGATGCTCCACCCAAGCTTCACCTAACTCAGTTTTATAGGGGACTGATTTCAGAAATTGTTCAGTATTTTTTGCATAGTACTCAGCAATTTGAGCACAGGATTCGATTTCACCTTCACTTTGCTCAATGAGCTTACCCATATCTAAAGTAATGAGTTTGGCTAATTCACTCTTTTTCTCTCTAAATAATGCTGCCAAACGTTGTAAAACTTTTACGCGATCATCTACATTTTTTACCCAATCTGATTTAAGAATAGATTCGGCTGAATCCAAAGCACGATCAATATCTTGTTGTTGGTGTGATGGATATTCTTTGTATACAGTATTGGTAAATGGGTTAATGGATTGATAACTCATAATTCTTCCCTTCATGCCAATAAATTTATTAATGCTTTGGATCAAAACAATCCTTCATTATCAAACATGAAAATAATTTATTACCCTCATGCTTACTTATCCAAGCTATCATTAAAATCTTTGAAAAAGGATGAATATTACACAATCTCTCAGTCTGTTACTTAACTATTGAATTTCAGATAACATTCATAAAAAAACCACCCTTACAGGTGGTTTTTCAATCTTGAACTGTCTTTTATTGAGCGAGGTTTTTGATTTGATTTACCATTATGAAATTAATTTTTTTTCTCAGAAAACGAATTAGTGATTTTAAATCATGTGTTTTTCTAAAAAAGTTCGGATTTTCAATTAACTGATACATGAAATAAAATGCTAGAAAAAACTTAGAAATATCTGAAATGAAATGTAAATTTCCTTGTGTCAAATTAGATATTGCTAAACACATAAAAAAAACTAACTGTAACATTAGTACAATTATTGAAATTATTTTTATGACAGGATTATCCACAATAGAATCATTGATTGTTTTCATTGTAAAACCCTTAACTTATTATCAGTAAATTATGTTTAGCACAAGTTTTTCAAACTTACAATAACCCATAAAAAAACCACCCTTTCGGGTGGTTTTTCAATCTCAAACCGTCTCTTATTGAGCGCGGTTTTTGATTTTGCGGATGGTTTCCAACTGTGCAGCTGTTTCTGCAAGCGCAGCCAAAGCAGCAGCAGCGTCCAAATCGCTCTTTTGATTTGCTAACAAAGTTTCAGCATTTTTACGTGCTTCAACGATTGCAGCTTCATCTAAGTTTTCTGCACGGACTGCAGTATCTGCAAGAACCGTAACAACATGCGGTTGAACTTCAAGAACACCACCAGATACATAGATTAATTCTTCTGTACCATTCTCCAACTGAACGCGAATCGCGCCCGGTTGAAGTAAAGTTACTAGTGGAGCATGGCCAGGCATAATACCTAACTCACCACCAGCACCTTTAGCAATTAGCATAGTTACAGTGCCTGAGTACAAAGACTCTTTAACACTTACAACGTCACATTGCATAGTCGCCATGAGAACCTCCTAAATTAGGTAGCTAATTAAAGTTTCTCGGCTTTAGCAATAACTTCGTCAATACCACCAACCATATAGAACGCTTGTTCTGGGATGTGATCGTATTCACCAGCTAGAAGACCTTTAAAGCCACGAATAGTTTCTTTAAGCGGTACAAGTTTACCAGGAGCACCAGTAAACACTTCTGCTACGTGGAACGGTTGAGAGAAGAAACGTTGGATCTTACGTGCACGGTATACAGTAAGTTTGTCTTCTTCTGACAATTCGTCCATACCAAGAATTGCGATAATGTCTTTCAATTCTTTATAACGTTGAAGAACGTTTTGAACTGAACGAGCGATTTCGTAATGCTCGGTACCAACAACTAATGGATCTAATTGACGTGAAGTAGAGTCAAGTGGATCGATCGCAGGGTAAATACCTTGTGAAGCGATGTCACGGCTCAATACAACTGTCGCATCCAAGTGAGCGAACGTAGTCGCTGGAGATGGATCCGTTAAGTCATCGGCAGGTACGTATACAGCTTGGATAGATGTAATCGAACCAGACTTAGTAGAAGTAATACGTTCTTGAAGAACACCCATCTCTTCTGCAAGTGTCGGTTGGTAACCTACTGCAGATGGCATACGACCTAGAAGTGCTGATACTTCAGTACCTGCTAGTGTATAACGGTAGATGTTGTCTACGAACAATAATACGTCACGGCCTTTACCATTTTCGTCTTTTTGATCACGGAAGTACTCAGCCATAGTAAGACCAGTTAACGCTACGCGTAAACGGTTACCTGGTGGCTCGTTCATCTGACCGTAAACCATCGCTACTTTGTCAAGAACGTTAGAGTCTTTCATCTCGTGATAGAAGTCGTTACCTTCACGAGTACGCTCACCAACACCAGCGAATACAGATAAACCTGAGTGCGCTTTAGCGATGTTGTTGATCAACTCCATCATGTTTACAGTTTTACCAACACCGGCACCACCGAACAGACCAACTTTACCACCTTTAGCGAACGGGCAAAGTAAGTCAATGACTTTAATACCAGTTTCTAAAAGGTCAGTAGAAGCAGCTTGTTCTGCATAAGAAGGCGCTTGACGGTGAATCGGTAAACGCTCTTCAGTTGCAACAGGACCAGCTTCATCGATCGGGCGACCAAGAACGTCCATGATACGACCAAGCGTCGCTGGACCAACTGGTACAGAGATCGGAGCGTTAGTGTTAGTTACGTTCAAACCACGCTTAAGACCTTCTGTAGATCCCATCGCAATTGTACGTACAACGCCGTCACCAAGTTGTTGCTGAACTTCTAATGTAGTTTCAGTGCCATCAACCTGAAGAGCGTCATAGATCTTAGGAACACTGTTGCGTTCAAACTCGACGTCGATAACCGCGCCGATGATCTGAATGATACGACCGCTACTCATTGCTGTCTCCTCAATTCAAAATAATGTTAAACGGCAGCGGCACCACCAACGATCTCAGAAATTTCCTGAGTAATCGCGGCTTGACGCAGCTTGTTATAAATAAGTTGTAGGTTCTTGATCAATTCACCCGCGTTATCCGTTGCAGCTTTCATTGCAACCATACGAGCAGATTGCTCACACGCGATGTTTTCGATCACACCTTGGTATACCACAGACTCGATATAACGAACCAATAAACCATTTAAAAGCTCTTCAGCTTCTGGTTCATAAATATAATCCCAACCGTATTGGCGGTTAAGAGTCTTGTCATCTTCAGCAGCTGCTAAAGGAACAAGTTGTTCGATTTTTTGATTTTGAGTCATGGCATTCACAAAGCCGTTAGACACCAAATAAATGCGATCTAATTCGCCTTTATCGTATGCATCCAACATGACTTGTACAGAACCAGACAACTGTTCAAGACTTGGAGTGTCACCCACTTGAGTGGTTGCACCAAGTACTTTACCGCCGTAGTTTTTAAAAAACGAAACCGCTTTTTGACCAATCAAAGCAAATTGAACTTCAATTGACTGCTCTTGTTGCTGTTGAACGTGTTTTACCACTTTCTTGAACAAGTTAATGTTCAAACCACCAGCAAGACCGCGATCTGATGACACGATGATATAGCCAACGCGCTTAACTGGGCGTTCAACCATATAACGATGTTTATATTCAGGGTTCGCTTGTACTAAATGAGCAATTACACGGTGCATATTTTCGGCATACGGACGGCCCTGAGCCATGCGCTCTTGCGCACGACGCATCTTAGAAGCTGCTACCATCTGCATCGCGCGAGTAATTTTCTGCGTGCTTTTGATACTAGCTACTTTGGCGCGAATTTCTTTTAAATTTGCCATACGCTTAACCTAGTATTCGAAGGCCCTTTCAAGCCCTCGAAGGTTGATTCCGTGAACCAAACCGACACTAAATTTCAACAGTTTGAAAATTAGTAAGTTTGAGTCGCTTTAAAGCTTTCAATACCAGCTTTGAATGCTGCTTCGATGTCTTTGTTCCAATCACCAGTTTCATCGATCTGTTGCATTAACGCAGCATGTTCAGAACGGAAGTAAGAAATTAATGCAGCATCAAAGTCTACAATTTTCTTCACTTCTACGTCAGCCATGTAGCCTTCGTTAGATGCATATACAGACACAGCTTGGTCAGCAATTGAATATGGAGCATATTGTTTTTGCTTCATTAATTCAGTTACACGTTGACCATGCTCAAGTTGCTTACGAGTTGCTTCATCAAGGTCAGAAGCGAACTGAGCAAACGCAGCCAATTCACGATATTGTGCTAAAGCAGTACGGATACCACCAGACAATTTTTTGATGATCTTAGTTTGAGCAGAACCACCAACACGAGATACAGAGATACCCGCGTTCACAGCAGGACGAATACCTGCGTTGAATAATGATGTTTCTAAGAAGATCTGACCATCAGTAATCGAAATTACGTTCGTTGGTACGAATGCAGATACGTCACCCGCTTGAGTTTCAATAATCGGTAATGCAGTTAATGAACCAGTTTGGCCTTTAACTTCACCGTTAGTGAATTTCTCAACATAGTCAGCAGATACACGAGAAGCACGTTCAAGTAGACGACTATGAAGATAGAATACGTCACCTGGATACGCTTCACGACCTGGTGGACGGCGTAAAAGCAATGAAATTTGACGATACGCAACTGCTTGTTTAGATAAGTCATCATAAATGATTAACGCATCTTCACCGCGGTCACGGAAGTATTCGCCCATTGTACAGCCAGAGTACGGAGCAAGGAAAAGCATTGCTGCTGGATCCGCTGCCGCTGCTGCTACAACAGTCGTATACGCCATAGCGCCAGTTTCTTCTAACTTACGTACAACGTTTGCGATAGTTGATTGTTTTTGACCAACTGCAACGTAAATACATTTAATGCCAGAATTCTTCTGTGCGATGATCGCATCGATCGCCATTGCTGTTTTACCAGTTTGACGGTCACCGATGATTAATTCACGTTGGCCACGACCAACTGGAATCATTGTATCAACTGATTTATAACCAGTTTGTACAGGCTCATCTACCGATTGACGCCAAATTACGCCTGGTGCAACTTTTTCAACTGCATCAGATAATTTTGCATCAATTGGGCCTTTACCATCAATTGGGTTACCCAAAGCATCTACTACACGGCCTAAAAGTTCTGGACCAACCGGAACTTCTAATACACGACCTGTGCAACGAGCTTTTTGACCTTCTTGAAGGCTTAAGTAGTTACCTAAAACAACGACGCCCACTGAATCCTGTTCTAGGTTCAGTGCCATACCGTATAAGCCGCCGTCGAATTCGATCATTTCACCGTACATTGCATCAGCAAGGCCGTGAATACGCACAATACCGTCGGAAACCATAACAATGGTTCCTTCGTTCTTAGCGGTCGCGCTGGTGTCCAGATCGCCGATACGCTGTTTAATGAGCGCACTGATCTCGGATGGATTCAGTTGTTGCATTGCGCTATACCTCAATCTTTATTAAGTTCAGTCTTCTTTTTACGCAATTATGCAAGAAGACGAGTCCGCATTTTTTCAAGCTTATTAAGCGCAGAATCATCTATCACTTGGTCGCCTGCACGAATAACAACACCCGCGATTAAAGCTGGGTTAACTTCTACTGAAACATTTACAGCTGCGTTGAAACGTTTCTCTAACGCAGATGCAAGTAATTGCTCTTGTTCAGCAGAAAGTGGTAATGCAGATTCAATCACGACATCTACCACATTGTTATTTTGTGATTTAAGAAGTTCGTACTCTGCTTCAATCTCAGGTAACAAAGTTAAACGATCATTTTCAGCCAAAAGTGTCAAAAAGTTAGACACTTCAGCAGTTTGATCTGCACCTAAAACCTTAGCAAATAAACTTACTTGCTCCACAGGAGTAAGCTCAGGGCGACTCAAGTAAGCGGAAAATGCTTCATCTTGCACCGCAGCACTAAGCACTTGTAACACATTTGACCAATTGTCAGTTGCACCTTGCTCAGAAGCGAAAGCAAATGCTGCTTTAGCGTACGGGCGTGCTAACGTCAAGAGTTCAGCCATAATCGCCTCGCTTAAAGTTTAGCAGCCAGCTGAGTAAGCATGGCATTGTGAGCTGCTTCATCAACTTGTTGGTTCAGAATTTTCTCTGCACCAGCAACAGCAAGAGCTGCAACTTGTTGACGTAATTCTTCACGAGCAGCATTGATCTCTGTGTCAACAGCTTCTTTCGCTTGTTGACGAATACGCTCACCTTCAGCAGATGCTTGAGTACGAGCTTCTTCAACCAATTGAGCCGCACGACGGTTCGCTTGTTCGATCAATTGAGCCGCTTGTGCTTTCGCTGCATCTAATTCAGCTTTAACTTGAGCTTGCGCATCTGCAAGATCAGCTTTCGCCTTTTCAGCTGCATTTAAGCCATCAGCAATTTTACGCTGACGCTCACTAATCGCATTGATTAGTGGAGGCCAAACGAATTTCATACAGAATGCGACAAAGATCGCAAACGCAATCGCTTGACCAAACAGAGTATAGTTAATATTCATTGCTATTCCTCAAATAGTTGATTTCGGAATTTAGCTAATTAACCTACTAGGCCGATGAACGGATTTGCAAAGATAATGAACAAACCAATACCAACACCGATCATAGGCACAGCATCAAGAAGACCCGCGATTAAGAACATACGAGTTTGAAGTTGTGGAGCCAATTCTGGTTGACGAGCAACAGCTTCAAGGAAGCGACCACCTAAAAGACCAAAACCGATCGCAGTACCTAAAGCACCGAACGCGATTAAAAGAGCAGCTGCAACAGCAGATAAGCCAACTACTAAATCCATGAAAAAATCCTCAGAGGTTGAGTTTAAATCAAACAAAAAAACTTTAGCCCAACTACATAGTGTAGTCGAGCAAATATTAATTAATGCTTCTCGCTAGCCATACTCATATACACGATCGTTAACATCATGAAGATGAATGCTTGTAACGTGATAACAAGAATATGGAAGATTGCCCAAGGCACAGACAACGCCCATTGAATCCAGAACGGTAATAATGCGATCAAAATGAAGATCAATTCACCCGCATACATGTTACCGAACAAACGGAGAGCCAATGAAATTGGACGCGCGATAAAAGTTACTAATTCAAGAAGAATATTTACTGGAATTAATAATGCTTTTAAAAATGGGTTACTTGGATTGAATGGGTTAAGCGCAAATTCTGCACCGAAACCGACAAGACCTTTTTCACGGATACTATAGAAAATAGTTAACGCAAATACTGATAACGCCATACCAAGGGTTACGTTAGGGTCAGTAGATGGAACGATCTTGAAGTAAACATGATGCGGGTCGATACCGAATAGCCCACCAATTATGTGTTGAGCTGTATAAGGAATCCAGTCAACAGGGATAAGGTCCATCAAGTTCATGAGGAAAATCCACACGAAGATGGTAAGAGCTAGAGGCGCGATTAAACGTGATTTACCATGAAAGGTATCACGAACACTTGAGTCAACAAACTCAACGATCATTTCAATTGCAGCCTGGAACTTGGTCGGAACACCAGAGTTTGCAGCTTTCGCTACTAACCAGAACAACAAACAGAAAATGACGCCAAGGCCGATTGACCAACCCATAGAATCCAAGTGAATAGCAGTGAACCCCATCTCTTTCGCTTCTTCAGCAGTCTCAGCTAACTTCCACGTACCATCTGGTGCTTTACCATAGGTCATGTTCGTTAAGTGATGCTGAATATACTCAGACGAGGTAAGGGTATGTTCTTCAGCAGCCATAAATCACACCTGGTTAATGTCAAATACAAATTAGAGTTAACGAATATCGCGTGCTGCTTGATATCTCGTTAAACATCTAAAAAACTTTTCAATTTTTCGTTGCAATTCAACTCATTTTGATAGACGCGACGCCCAAAAAGGTGCGACCCACGACATGGTCTGAACGAGTATGAAACCACAAAACAATGCGACCGCTGACAACGGTTTCACATTGATTAAAATCAAAATGAAGCCAACAATCACAATTCCAAACTTACCGAGCAACCCCCGATACATATTCGATAGAACCTGTTTCGAAGCTCTTGCACCTGCAGCTCTGAACGACTGCCATGAAAAATAACAACTGGCTAGCCAACATACGAATGCACCTAATGCTGCACTCAAAGCCGCAGTCGAGTCTTTCAAGACCCACGCTATCAAGGCTGAAACAGGTATCATACATGCTTGCAAGATGACTAAAGCTTTCGCTAATCGTCGGTCAATCAAGCGACTAGTTCGGCTCATTTATTATCCACTCACAGCAATAATGCTTGACAAGTTTAGCTGATGATTATTTTTAATCGCAGGCATTATAGAGTTACACCCCTGAACATGCAATCTTTTCCCGACCTAAGTCTGGTATTTTTAGATCGTTTATTGCTGAGCACTTATACAATTATCGGCTGTTTTTACATCACTTTTGTGCTTTTTCTACACATGCACGTACTTGTATCGCTAGAGTCTGCCATGCTGTTATAAAATTCTGGTGTTTAGCAAAACTCTCATCAACTGCGAGAAAATTCACATGACCTAGAGACTTATATTGATTCTTATTAGCTACAGTTTCAGCCAAAAGACACATCTTTTGCTGAGGGCGATGGTCTTTTAAATATTTGATTTGAGCAATTGTAGGTGCCATATGTGGATCTTCTGTCATCGCACCAGCGAATTTTAGCAACAGCGCACGCTCCAAGTATTGGTATGCATCATGTAATGACCAATACGGCTGAACACCATGATTGAGTTTTACACTTTGTGAGGTTTTCAGCATCTCATGTGCAAAAAGTTTAGCATTACTCCAATACTTGTCTTTAAACTCAGGTTGTTGTTGTGAGCGTAATGCCGCTATAAAAAAGCCAATACGAACTGCATTATTTGGTTCTAACCATACATGAGTATCGACAGTTCCTTTTACTACGTCCCCTCGACTATTTCTAAGCGGCAATGTTTGCAATATTCCTGTATTCAATAAGGCAACTGCTTTAGAGTTTTTCGCCAAAATACTCTCTAATGGCGCTTCATGCGCTTTACCAAGCCAAATAACCAATCCTGCATCTTGAATTAATTTACGGTGCGCAGGGGTCAGATGAACATCATGCCCTGTTTGATTTTCTAGCAACAATTTTGGTTCTTCAATACCTTGAGTGATTTCTTTTGCAATCAAATACACTGGGTGTGTCGAAACCACCAAGGGTGCTTGTGCCCAAGCCAAGGTTGTGAATAATGCTGTAAAGCATAGTGCTAGCAGACGCAACATGAAATTAATTACCACTCGAATTTTGACGTTATAATATAACAAACAGTTAAAAATGCCTATGCTGTTCGTAAGTTGCAAGGTCTCATGATACTATTTATGAGATACCCCCTTCCCTTTTCGAAGTCTTGAGGTCAGTCCATGAGCGCATGTTCACACGAACATCATGATACTTTACACGGTGTGCATGATCACCCGAATGTTGAAGCTCGTTTATTAGAAGCTGAAGCAAGCTGCGCTGCTTCAGGCGCTAAATTGACTCCGCTTCGCAAAGAAGTTTTAGAGTTAATTTTAACGGCCTCAGGGCCTATGGGCGCTTATGACTTGTTGGCGAAATTAAAAGGTAATGCTGAACGTCCAGCAGCACCTCCAACTGTTTACCGCACCCTCGATTTTTTGCTCGAAAAAGGTTTTATTCATCGTTTAACTTCAATTAATGCCTATATTCCATGTTGCCATCCTCGTGCTGGACATCAAGCCGCTTTTCTCATTTGCTCTAAATGCAATACAGTGAAAGAGGCTTCAGCTCTTGGTTTGATTCAACAACTTGATCAATTGGCTTCCTCTGATCATTTTCAGGCTCAACATAGCATTATTGAGATTTCAGGATTATGTCAGCAGTGCTCTCAGTAAGTTCTGCATTGCCATTAATTGAACTGCAGCAAATTAATGTGCGAATTGATGAAAGAGACATTTTAAAGAATGTTGACTTTCAGATTCATGACAAAGAAATTATTACCCTCATTGGTCCCAATGGGGCGGGTAAATCTACGCTTATCAAAGTGATTCTCGGAATTGTGAAGGCCAATTCTGGTCAAATTAAACATCATAAAGCCTTAAAGCTTGCTTACGTCCCTCAAAAGTTCAATCCATCCCACAGCTTGCCACTTCGAGTGAAAGATTTACTCGATTTAGAAAAGTGTGATCTTGCGATTAAACAAGAAATTATTCGAGATACTGGGATCATAAAATTACAAGATTCGAAAGTCCAACAGCTGTCTGGTGGGGAACGCCAGCGTGTACTTTTAGCACGCGCTCTACTGCGCCAACCCAACTTATTGGTACTCGATGAACCGATGCAAGGTTTAGATATTCAATCTGAAGCTGAACTTTATGATTATGTTCGAAGTCTACCTGAGCGCTACGGCTGCTCGATCTTAATCGTCTCTCATGATTTGCAGTGGGTGATGCAAGGTACACAGCGTGTGGTATGCCTCAATAAACATATATGTTGTAGCGGCTTGCCTGAAAATATTCAACAAGACCCTGAGTATCAGGCTATTTTCGGCACTAATCGAGTGTTCTACCAACATCATCACGATCATTGTGCACATGGTGATACAGCAACGCCATGTCAACACGATCCTCGCCCCCATATTCATCCAGAACCGGAAGCTTAGATCATGATGGAATGGTTACAACTTCTATTACCCGCATGGATTATGGGAACATTATTAGTGTTTCTAACTGCACCGCTCGGTTGTCTTATGTTATGGCGCCGTATGTCATTCTTTGCAGACACAATGGCGCATGGAACTCTCTTGGGTGTGGCGATTGCTGGCTTACTCACCCTCCCCTTATGGATGGGGGTTACGTTTACCGCGTTACTCTTGGTCGCAGTCCTTTGGGTATTGCATGATCCTCGCCTGCCCAACGATGCATTACTTGCGTTATGTTCAGCAACGCTGCTTTGCTCAGGACTATTGGTCATCCAACACCTCCCTGCGCTAAGACCTGAGTTGCTGAGTTATTTATTTGGCGATCTTTTAACAATATCTTGGTCCGACTTACCGACATTTGCAGTGGTGATTGTCATTGCACTCTCTGTGCTCTATAAAAGTTGGCAATCTCAAATTCAAATTGCGATTGATCCTGATATTGCGGTAAGTGAAGGTGTGAATGCGAAATGGCAGCGCCTTATTTTTATGCTGCTTCTTGCCTTATTTACAGTACTAGCGTTACGTGCAGTAGGTTCATTACTCATGGGTGCTTTATTGGTTATACCTGCATTAACCGCAAGACTTTTAGCATATTCACCTAAACACATGGTGCTATGGTCTTTTATTGTGGCTCAAGTTGGTGTGACTGTGGGCTTATGGTCGAGTGCAGGTTTAAATATTGCGACAGGTTTAAGCATTGTATTAACCATGGCAATCGTATTTGCTGTGATTTTTATCATTCAAAAATTTAAAAAAATAGCCTGATTTATTTGGGCTATTCATTAATCTTGCTTCTTTATAAAATATTTATGAAGACAGAGAAAGATATAACAAGAGAATAAAAAAACCACCATAACCAATACATTAATAAGGCCTTTTATCCATATCACATGCCAAAAGCCAAAAAAGGTCTCAGGCATAAACCAATATTCAACAATATAGAAAGGCAACCATTCGAATAGTAAACCGATTGCAGCCGTGATAAATAAGACCACATTAATCCACATCAAATAAACCATTTGTTTGAAAAACATCTTATATTGCGAAGTATCATCCACAATCATTTTTTTTATAAGGGTGGTGATCAAAGTTAAAATCACTGTAAGACCAAATGTGGCGCATATGCCAACACCCGCGCCCCACATCACAAACTTGATCCATTCCCACACACTTTCAGGCTGTAAATAAAAATACGCCCAGATATAGGGAGTTGAAATTAAGCCGAG
>NZ_JFYL01000040.1 GCF_000632455.1 Acinetobacter sp. Ver3 | reverse complement strand
AAACTCAAATAGCTGTTAATAACTTCTTTGACCAAGCAAAGGCACGCAAACAATACATGCGAATAAGACCCAAGCAAAGTCACAACAGTTGTGCTGGCGACAATAGCAAGAGTGAACCACCTGATCCCTTCCCGAACTCAGAAGTGAAACCTCTTAGCGCTGATGGTAGTGTGGGGTTACCCATGTGAGAGTAAGTCATCGCCAGCTCATTATTCTAAACACCCCCTTCTATTGAAGGGGGTGTTTTTTTATGCGGGATAATAAAGAATTAAAGAATTAAATATAAAGGGAAATGTATTTTAGAACTCACTGATAAAGATTTTTATATAGTGAGGAACTAATAATAAAAGCCTTAATCAAATCTTCATTGATCTGTCAGAGGAATGACACCATCATGCCGTTTAATCATGAGTCCTTAATTAAGTGATACATATGGATTTATGAACAAGACACTTTTAAGCACAGTGCTATTGTCATTTTTAGCCCTTAGCGGTTGTAATGATTCTGATGATAAGATCACCTCAGATCAACAAAATCAAATAAATGAACCTACACTTGTTTCATTTGCAAAGCTTGATGTGGCTACCTATGCCGATGGACCAGATTCAGGACTTTATGTTAAAGGTGCAAACGGTATTTATCCGCCATTTAAAGGTCAGCCAGTTCAAGGATTTTCTGGGGCATTAAAAAATGCTGATGAAACGTATCTTGTAATGTCTGATAATGGATTTGGGGCACAAGATAACTCAGCAGACTATCTATTGCGCCTTTATAATATTTCAGTAGATTTTAGAACTGCTAAGACCAACTCAAATAACGTTAAAGTACTGTCTCATATACAGCTTCGTGATCCGAATAAGTTAGTACCATTCAAAATTGTCAATGAGAGTACGCCAGAACGACTTTTAACAGGTGCTGATTTTGATCCGGAATCTATACAGCGTGATAAAAATGGTGATATCTGGATCGGAGATGAATTCGGTCCATTTTTACTGCATTTTAGTGCTGATGGTGTCTTAAAGAGTGCTCCGATTGCATTGCCTCATCCTGAAAAAGAAGGAGAAGAGCTTCGATCTCCACAAAATCAACTTCATCAAAGTGCGGCTGAAATAGAAAATGCGCTCGTGCAAAGAAGTGGTGGATTTGAAGGTATGGCTATTTCTCCAGATGGTCAATATTTATATCCAATGCTGGAAAAACCATTAAGCAAGAATGCGCAAAGACATTTATTAATTTCAAAATTTGATATTGCTAAAAAAGCATATACAAATGACCATTACTATTTTGAGCTCGACCCTAAAGCAACAGCAATTGGTGATTTCCAGTTATTTAGTCAAAATGAAGGTATTGTAATTGAGCGTGATGATACTGAAAATAATATTGGTGGTTTTAAGAAATTAGTTCGAATACAACTGAATGAACCGAAGCAGTTGGTTAACAAGATAGACTTAGTCAATTTAATGGATATTGCAAATCCAAATTTATTATATGGTACGCCACGTGAGGGCGATATTATGACGGGTGAGCGTTTCGGTTTTCCATTCTTTACCATTGAAGATATTGTGATTGAAGGACCTGATTTAATCACAGTGTTGAATGACAATAATTTTCCGGGTTCGAGTGGACGTAATGCAAAACTTGCAGATGATAATGAAATTATTCAGATTAAATTAGACAAAAAGTTATATTAATTGTTCAAGGCCTCATGGATTTTGATCTATGAGGTTTTTTATTAAATTAAGTGAAAAATATCATAATTAAATAAGTACTTTAATAAATTCGTATTTGAGAGAGATATCATCATTACTCACCAATAAAATGATGGAAACACTGATTTTCATAAGTCAAACTAACTTTGGTCTAATGCGATATTTAGATAAAAAGCCTAATTTTGATTGGATTTTAGACTAACGTTCAATTTTTATTAACACAGAATTATGTGAAATTTACCTCACAGACTTTAAGCACACGATTTTGATGCGTCGCTCACAACAATTAAATTCAAAGTTGGTTGGATCGTGCTTAAAGATTATTGAAATACGATCTCTCACAGGAGGTGAGGAATGTCACAGCAAGCAATGAACGTCAATAAAATTATTGACCATGCTAAATTCACACCATTTCACTTCAATGTTGTCGCTTGGTGTTTACTCATTATCCTGTTTGATGGTTATGACTTAGCAATTAATGGCGTAGTTTTACCATTACTGATGGATGAATGGGGTTTAAGTGCTGTTCAAGCAGGCATGCTCGCAAGTACTGCACTTGCAGGGATGATGTTTGGCGCAATGATTTTTGGTTCTTTAGCAGATAAGATTGGCCGTAAAAAAGTCATTATGATCTGTATTATTTTATTCAGTGGATTAACCTTTGCGGGTGGTTTTGCATCCAATCCAACTGAGTTCGGTATTTTGCGTTTCTTGGCAGGTTTAGGGATTGGTGGTGTTATGCCAAACCTTGTGGCTTTGACCTCAGAATATGCACCTCAAAAAATGCGTAGCACCTTGGTAACCACTATGTTTAGTGGTTATGCGGTAGGTGGTGTGATGGCTGCATTATTAGGTTCATGGTTTACACCAAGTTTTGGGTGGGAAATCATGTTCTTTATCGCAGGTATTCCATTACTTTTACTTCCAATTATTTGGAAATTCTTACCTGAATCTTTAACCTTCATCGTAAAAGAAAATCGTCAGGAAGAAGCTCGTCAAATCGTGGCGAAGATTGAACCTAAAGTACAAGTTGAGAAAGATACAACTTTCGAGCTAGATCAAGTAGATGAGCCTGAATCGGCAACTGTTGTCAGCTTGTTCCGTCGAGGCCGCGCTGTAAATACATTGTTGTTCTGGGTTGCATTCTTTACATGCTTATTAACCATGTACGCACTCAGCAGCTGGTTACCGAAATTGATGATGGCTGCGGGCTACTCAATGGATAATAGCTTAATGTTCATGATGGTCATGAATGTTGGTGCGGTAGTGGGGATCGTTGGTGGTGGTATCTTGGCAGACCGTTACCATTTAAAACCTGTATTGATGTTCTTGGGTTTAATGGGTGCGATTGTGATGAGCTTAATGGGCTTCCAGTCGAATATGCTGTTACTTTACATCTTGGTGTTCTTGGCAGGTGCTGCATCGATTGGTTCACAGATGTTGTTATACAGCTACGTAGCTCAGTACTATCCATTAGCTGTTCGTTCAACAGGGATTGGCTGGTCGTCTGCGATTGGTCGTATGGGAGCAATTGTAGGTCCAATCTTGATTGGCGGGTTACTTGGGATGAACTTACCAGCGCATTTTAACTTTATGGCAGTAGGTTTACCTGTGTTGATTACCGCAATTGCAGTGGCTTTGATTATGAATGAAAGTGAATCTGAAAAGATTGGTTCAAGTCAGCCAAGTATTGCAAAAGCTTAAATAAATGAATGTTTTAAAAGCCTCCGTAAGGGGGCTTTTTATGTTATAAACTACTAATTTTGATAAGATTAATTTTAAAATATGCTCGAAGAAAAAGTAAGTAGTAGAAATATTCCATTACCTATACAAAGAGAAGTTAGACAAAGATGTGGTTTTGGATGCGTTATTTGTGGAATGCCATTGTATGAATATGAGCATATGGAAGAATGGGCTTTAGTTAAGCGTCATATAGCTGAAGAGATAACGCTACTTTGTGATCATCATCATCGTGAGAAAACTAATGGATTATTACCGAAGGAGGTTGTTAGAAAAGCTAATGAAGATCCTTTCAACCTGCGACAAGGAGTATCAAAACCATATCTATTACATTTTTCAGGTGAAGAAGCAATTGTTGAAATAGGGGGTAATACTTTCACTTGTAGTGATAATGGTTATGGCACTGCAATGATTCCACTAAGTGTTGATGGAGTACCTCTAATTGGATTGATATTGGCTGACGGTCATTTTTTATTAAACCTAGTAATTTTTAATGAGTATAATTCTCCAGTACTTCATATTAAAAATAATCAATTAATTTACAAACCATCAGCTTGGGATATCCAATTAATTGGTACTACTCTTACAGTTAGAGAAAACCATCGAAAGATTTTAATCGAAATACAATTCTGTCCCCCTAATAAAGTAATATTCAAAAGGGGTAGATTTCTTCGGAACGGAGTAGAAATTCTAATACGTCCAACAAATATTTTAATCACTAATAACAGTACTCTTATTGCAAACTGTACTGCAAAGAATTGTTTAGGAGGTTTAATAATTGGTCATCATGAAAATCCAATTAGTGGATTTTTTGCTATTGATGGAATCAACAGATATTTAGGCTCAAACAAAGAAGCCTTAAAATTTGAAAAGGAGTCTTTACAGCGAAATGAGTTATAGTATCAGTTAAAGTAATTTAAATTGATTATATTCCTATGAAACTCAATTCATTCTCCCCACTCCCTGACGATGATAGCGAACTTCATCTTCCTGAACTGATCTATTGGGCTTCATTAGGCGAAATCACAGAAGTTGAAACAGCTTTAAACAACGGAGCTGATGTAAACCAAATTGATGATGAAGGTTATAGCGCACTTCAAGCAGCCGCAGAGAATGGGTACTTAGATGTAGTACAACTGCTAGTCGCAAAAGGTGCAAATGTTGCTTACAAGGGGCAATTTACAGCTTTAGAACTTGCTGAAATGGCAGGCGAGCAAGAAATCGTAGATTACTTAAAAAGTCTGTAAAACATGCGAAATAAAACCCCTAAAAAGGGGTTTTAATCGTTTAAGACTGCGTCAATTCTTTATAAATGGCTTCATTAAATGCAGGAATATCATCAGGACAACGTGAAGTAATGAGCGGCCAACCGCCAGTATTACAACGATGCACCTCTTCATCGACCCATTTACCGCCTGCATTTTCTAAATCAATTTTTATTGACTTGTAAGACGTCAGATTTTTATCTTTGATACGTTGCGCATCAATTAACGTCCAAGGCGCATGACAAATAGCTGCGATTGGTTTTTGATGGTCAGCAAAACTTTGAATCAATTTTTGAACCTGTGGATGAATTCGCAAGTTATCCGCATTGACCGTTCCCCCAGGAATAATCAGGATGTCATAGTCGTTTGCATTGACTTCATCAAAGCTTATGTCAGGTTGAACTTGATCTGAAGGCTCTTGATCCCCAACCACAGTCTGAACAGATTTCTTTTCTTCAGCAGCATGATAGGTTTCAATCCCTTTTGATTTTAAAAATGCTAAGGGTTTGATTAATTCATCTTTTTCAACACCAAAATTTGCAGTAATAAATAAAGCTTTTGCCATGTTCACATCCTCAATCTTTAAAATTTTGTATGCAAGCCGTTTGCACTAGGATATTCCGTGTTGTAGGAACAGCATAAGTCGCTTGCACTTTGGAAATTACAGTCAGAGTTGTTGCGTGACACACTTTAAAACTAACAAATGGAATGCATGAAAGTGTTGTGAAAGCGAAAAAGCATGGTGAATAATTGTTTTACAAGCGTGACAACGTGTAGTGTGCTTAAAAATTCTATGTGCAAGAAAAAGAAAAGCCCATCTTCCTGATGGGCTTTTCTTCGTATCGGCTGCTTTTAGGTATAACTCCTGTCGTACCTCACGTCCTGATGCTCAAACTTATTATTGTTGTTTTTTGTTTGGGAAACTTCCTGTTTCCTGATGGTTTAAGAATAGTCCAGTGTCGTTGATATGCATAGCCGACAATGGAAGAGATGATTGTAGGAAAATGCTTACAAAACAATCTAAGTGATTCATTTATCGTTCAATAGATCAATTTAGCGTTTTAAATTTTCACGAATGAATTGATCACTGTATTTTACCAGCTGATCTAATGCAGGTTGCTCCACAGGGTAGTGCCCGCCATTTTGTAAACTCATCACACGATAAGGTACTTTCAACTGTTTCAAAACAGGTTGGCTCAATTTTAAAGGAGTCCATTGATCCTTTTCAGGTTGAGTCAGCAACACAGGTGCTTGATTAAACTGAGTCAAAGGATATGGTTTTTGGTAATGCATATAGCTGTTTAAAAACTCCACGCTCATGCTATTACCTGCAGATGTTTTATCAGCCAACATGATTCTTAAGGCTTCAGGGTCATTGGTGAGTTTTGACATCTTTGAGACCAAGGACATAGGTAAGGTGATTTGCTTCAAAGGGGTATGTGCTACTGCTTTCATACTTGGCAAAAGAACAGGGCTTAGAGCACTAAAACGCATGGTTCCTTTTTGAACGTCTTTAAACTCTTGATCGAGAAAGGTCATTCCGATGATGCCATCGACATGTTGATTCTGCATAGCCACATGTAGGGTGAGCATTCCACCTGCTGAGAGTCCATAAAGGAAAATAGGACGATCATCTTTTTGAGCTTGTTCGTTCACAAAATCATTGACCAATTTCACCCAATGATCATAACGAATTTCTTTTTTTGAAGGGTATTGCGTCAGACCATAACCGGGTAAATCCAATGCGAAGGTTTCATACCCTTTTTGGGCAAGTGGACGCCCAAGGATTAAACTCATCTGACGACCATTTGTACCTACGCCATGTAATAAAATGACTTTGGCTGGCGCTTTAGTATTGGGATAAGCATCGACATGTACACGGTAATCATTCCAACTCCAGTAGTACTCATGTGGTTTGTTTTGGTCGTTGATACGAAATTTCAAAGGGAGTCTTTGTTGTAATTGTTGCCAAGCTGCTTGTTGCTGGTAAGACTGTGGAATTTTAGTTTGAGTCCAAGCCAAATTGGAAATTGATAAAGCCATCATGGTGGCAACGGTTGTGAGTATTATTTTGAGCACGATTAAACGCCTTTCGTTTTTTTAAACACTATAAAAATGAAAAGCAACTTTGTTTATTACCCAAATCATCAGTCGTAAAGGAATTGAGTCAATTGCTAAGCTCAAGTTGCTGAAATTAAATGCATATTATTTTTTGTTTAGATTTGGTTGTATGTTAAATGTACAGAAACAGGTCTTAGGTCATCAGTGATGAATAGAAAATTTAAGCAGTTGTATTTGATTGTTTTTTAATCAAGCAAGTTGAGTTGAATTCATGGTAAAATGATCGGCTTTCATCTTTGATCTAATTTTTGATCTTCCATCTGCCAGCCGAGAATTGCTAGCCATGTCTACTGCTTATACCGCTCAGACTGCGCCAAAAGCGTTGTTTGATTACGACAAATATTGGGCGTCTTGTTTTGAACCCGCGCCTTTTTTGCCGATGTCACGCGAGGAAATGGACCAACTCGGTTGGGATAGTTGTGACTTTATTTTTGTCTGTGGTGATGCTTATATCGATCATCCATCATTTGTAACCGGTATCATTGGCCGTGTGCTTGAAGCGCAAGGTTTCCGTGTTGGTATTATTGCCCAACCAGACTGGACGAATGTTGAAGCATTCCGTGTACTTGGTAAACCAAATATTGCTTGGGGCGTATCGGCAGGTAACATGGACTCTATGATCAACCGTTATACGGCTGACCGTAAGATCCGTTCAGATGATGCTTATTCTCCAGATAACCAACCGAATAAACGTCCTGACCGTGCAGCAACAGTCTATTGTCAACGTTGTCGTGAAGCGTTCCCTGATGTTCCTGTTCTGCTAGGCGGTATCGAAGGCTCATTACGTCGTATTGCGCATTATGACTATTGGTCTGACAAAGTTCGTCGTTCTATTTTAATGGATTCAAAAGCCGATCTATTGATGTATGGTAATGGTGAACGCTCAATCATTGAAGTGATGCACCGTCTAGCCAAAGGCGAAAAAATTACAGACATTACTGATGTTCGTGGTACTGCATTTATTATTAATAAGCATAACCGTGCAGCGAAAGCTAAATTTGTTGAGATCGCATCAAATGATGTCGATACCATAGGCCGTGTTGATCCAATCATCAATCCATATGTGATGACCGAAGATATTGATGGCTGTGAAATTGAGAAAGACAAAGGCAACAGCTTAACGCAGTATCAGAATTTCCAAAAAGAAGTGGTCAGCAATCCGATTGTTCGTGAAGGCGACAATTTGGATGCAGATACTCAAATTGTGCAGTTACAGCCATCATCTAAGGCGATTAAACATAAATTGCCACCACGTGAATTGGCTGTGATTCGTCTACCTTCTTTTGAAGAAGTTGCCAATGATCCAGTGCTTTATGCCCATGCAAACCGTATTTTGCATCTAGAAACCAATCCAGGGAATGCGCGCGCACTCGTGCAGAAGCATGGTGAGCGTGATGTCTGGATCAATCCACCGCCAATTCCATTAACCACAGAAGAAATGGATTATGTGTTCGACTTGCCTTATGCACGTCTACCACATCCATCTTATGGCGATGCGCGTTTCCCAGCGTTTGACATGATCAAGTTCTCTGTGAACATTATGCGTGGTTGTTTCGGTGGTTGTACCTTCTGTTCGATTACGGAGCATGAAGGTCGAATTATTCAAAACCGTTCTGAAGAATCGATCTTACGTGAAGTTGAAAAGATTCGTGATACGGCGCCGGGCTTTACAGGCATTATTTCGGACTTAGGTGGTCCAACAGCCAATATGTATCGTTTGGCATGTAAAGATCCAGAAATTGAAAAGAACTGTCGTAAGCCATCGTGCGTGTTCCCGGGTGTTTGTCAAAACTTGCATACTGATCACGCACCTCTTACGCAGTTATATCGTAAAGCTCGTGCTTTACCGGGTATTAAAAAGATTTTGATTGGTTCGGGTCTACGTTATGACCTTGCAGTATTGAACCCTGAATATGTCAAAGAATTAGTCACTCATCATGTCGGTGGCTACTTAAAAATTGCTCCTGAACATACCGAAAAAGGCCCTCTCAATAAAATGATGAAGCCGGGTATTGGGACGTATGACCGCTTTAAGCAAATGTTTGATCGTTTCAGTAAAGAAGCAGGTAAGGAACAATATCTTATTCCTTACTTTATTGCGGCGCATCCGGGTACAACCGATTATGATATGATGAACCTTGCAATTTGGTTGAAAAAGAATGGTTTCCGTGCTGACCAAGTACAAACCTTCTATCCATCACCAATGGCAACTGCGACCACCATGTACTACACCGGTAAAAATCCGCTTGCGAAAGTGGCACGTTATACTGAAGATGTCGACATTGTAAAAGGTGAAAAACGCCGCCGTTTACATAAAGCTTTCTTACGTTACCATGATCCAAATAACTGGCCTTTACTGCGCGAAGCTTTGAAAGAAATGGGTCGTCAGGACTTAATTGGTAATTCTAAGCAACATTTGATTCCGACGTATCAGCCTCAGGGCACGGATGGTCAATATCAATCTGCACGTAAGAAAAATTCAACTGTTGCAGGTGATTCACAAAAACGTACGGGTCAAACCGCTAATCGTGGTCAATCACAAGGACAAAATAATCGTCCGAAGAAAGGCCAAATCTTGACACAGCACACTGGTTTGCCACCACGTGAGACTGGAGATCGCAAAAAACCTTTTGGCGAGGGGAAACCTAAGGGTAAATCCAAACCCAAGTCTCGTGCATAAATGATAATTTCTTTTAAAAGGACGCTGCGGCGTCCTTTTTTGAACATTTTCTATACAATATTTTCGGTGATGCTCATTTTATCGGAATATTGGGCTTGATTTGGATCAATCTCTTTTTTATTCAAATAAAATCATTTAAATTAGTAGTTTAGTGTGGTTTTGAGTTTTTCATTTCAGGTGATATTGTATTATCTTCAAATGAAAAATTTTTCATTGTCCAACAATTATGTAATAGTGTGATGTGGTTCATGTTTTAGACTATAGCCAATAAGTGCGGAACATGTTTAATATAAGCTTGGTCTGGAGCGCTTTTCACTTGGACTATGCGATGTTTAGCATCAGCATAATGAAACAATAATAAAAGTTGTGTTTTTTGAAGTAGTTTAAAAAAGAAATTAACGATAAGAATTCAAATAAGGATACTAGTCATGGATATCATGATCATCGCGAGTGTGATCATACTCGCTGTGGTGTTGTTCATTGCTTATAAAGGATTAAAGCATCAACAACCCTCTGATAGCATGCTCCGTCAAAGAGCAGTGTTTAGCCCCTATCAGCAAGTAACTTTCAATCGTCTTAAAGAAATCATGCCAAATGCGCATATTTTGGCACATGTCTCTTTTGACGCCTTACTGACCACAAAGTTACCACGTACACGCCGTAAATATGAGTCAATGTTTGCTGATTTTGTGGTGATGAATAAGGATTGTAAAGTTCTTGCCATTGTCAGTTTAGAAGATAAATTTTCATTCAAACGTGGACATACTTTACAGTTTCAAAATGCATTACTTGAAACCGCGGGATACAAAGTGATCTCTTACCATGCTGTGCCAGAATATGTGCAGTTAAGACGTGATTTTTTGGATGAGTACACCGAGGAAATGCCAATTGAATGGGTAGACGAATCCGTGATTGAGCATAAATTAGAAAAGTATAGTGCTGGGCGATTGGCAGATATTCGCGCATTTAGCTAATCATCTTTGAAATAATAAAGCATGCTCAGGCATGCTTTTTTTATCAAGGTTTCGCGGCTATTACCGTTAACTCAACAAGAACATCGGGATGATACAGTTTGGCCTCTACGCATGTACGCGGTAGGGCTTGAATATCAGAAACCCATGCATCCCAAACTTCATTGAATGCTACATAATCCTTTTCAATATCTTTTAGATAGATTGTCACAGACATGATATGGCTTTTATCTGTACCTGCTTCAGCCAATAAACGGTCAATAATGTCAAAGGTTTGTTGTGACTGTCCACGAATGTCGAGCGACGTGTCTTCTGCTAACTGACCTGCCAGATGAACGAAGTGACCAAAAATAGCGACCTCAGAAAAACGTTTTTGAACGTGTAAACGTTGAACAGACATAAAGCTCATCCCTTATAGATATAAATATAGATTATGAAATGCCGTATAGGATTTAGAAAGTATAGGGGAAGTGGAACTATGAATTCGGTTTAATTGCTGTATCTCTGAAAGTTTATTTTTATGGGAGGAGATCAGAAATATTTGGAGGGAAAGGACATTGTACCCATTCAGATTAGAGTGCCCTGTAATATTCGGATGGATTGTCACGCCAATCACAGGACAAATGTGTTAGATATAGGTCTTCTAACAACATCTCAGCAGACACATGGGTAAATGTATTGCGCGATTAGATTACTCTAAAAAGGAAAAAAAGGCGAAAAAAATTGACTTAATTTTGTTCTTTTGCATGAAAACTAGACGAAATTTACAATCCGAATAAATTGAGTTGCGTGTCTTGTTGTTTTTCTGAAAGTTGATACACCCCAACACCAATGAGTCTAAACTGATATTCATCAGGAATATTCATTTCCATTAACAATAATTTGAGTGCCAGTTGCAAATCCTCTATGTGATTGAAAGGTTGTTTAAAGCTTTTAGAGTGTTGTAAAACTTGAAAATTTTTAAGTTTGAGTTTGACGCTGATACCTCTAGCGATCATTTCCTTGTTTTGAAGATTTTGCCAAACACGAGAAAGCAGTGAAGTCCAAAATTGATCACATTGGTTTAAAAAAAGATCTTCATCAAACGTGGTTTCTTTAGAAATTTGCTGTCTTTGACGTTCGCTTTGAACAGGTCGCTCATCGATCCCTTGAGCATAGAGAAATAATTGTTTGCCATATTTTCCGAAATGATGAGTGAGAAAGTTTTCTTCGACTTGCTGTAAATCCCCAAGTTTTTCGAGTTGCAAAGCTTTTAATTTTTCCTGTGTGACCTTTCCTACACCAGGGATTTTTTTGAGTGGAAGATCATAGATAAACTGTTGCACCTGATTGGGTTTGATCACACAAATGCCATTCGGTTTATTCCAATCAGATGCAATTTTGGCTAAAAACTTATTTGGTGCAACGCCTGCTGAGGCGGTCAATCCAGTAAGCTGAAATATTTCATCACGAATATGCATCGCAACTTCAGTAGCGCTTGGGATCTGCTGTAAATTTTCAGTGACATCCAGATATGCTTCATCCAGCGATAAGGGTTCGATGATGCTGGTATGTTTTTGAAATATCTCATGAATTTGGGCTGATACATGTTGGTATTTAGAAAAATTTGGCTCAATGACGATCACTTGTGGGCAAAGTTTTTTGGCTTGTGTCATCGACATGGCCGAACGTAAGCCATACTCACGAGCTGGGTATGATGCTGCTGCAACGACGGCCCGTGGGTGATGAGATGCAATGACCACAGGTAAGTGTTGTAATTCTGGACGCTCTCTAAGCTCCACAGAAGCGTAAAAAGCATCCATATCGATATGAATTATCTTTCGCAAAATGTTCAATCAATCATGAGATGCCTTAATTTTAACCCATAATTAAGGCATCGTTGAGCTGATTATTGGGTATGCGTAAGGCTCCGTCAGTAAAGTCACCTTTCGACCTTGATGCTGTGCATGATCAATCACGAGTTGTAGGCTTTTCGGAGAATGATCTGCTATTCGTGGTAGAAATTCTAAAGGCTGTGAAAGTGGTTTTAAGAAATTGTCCCAATGAATTGGTATGACTTCTTTCGGTTGTAACTGATCAATGGTTTCAGCGAGATACTGCTGTTGAAACTCGGGTGATTGTTTTGAAAGCTGAGCAATTCCTAAAAACAAGACATCTACATTTAACTTCTGAAATTGATTAGGAAGTGCACCTGTGCTGGCTTTAACTAAAATTTTGTGATTATTGTGCTCAATCAAGTAGTCAAAGCTACCGCCTTCTTTAAACTCATAAAAACGTGCTGGCTGAGGCAGTGGATGCAGAATCTCTTCACCTAAATCATTGTTCACTGCTGTAGGTGGCGTATGTTGTGAGGGAATAGGCGTAATACGAAATGCACCCAATTGTAGTGCTTGAAAAGGCACAGCCAGTTTCAATTGATGCTCAGGCACTTTGCCGCCTCGTGCTATATTTAGTGTACTCAACGAACCAATGATGTGAGTTTTTGGGAGTGAACTTCCGAGCACTGAAATATCCAAAGCATGATCATAGTGACTGTGGGTCACCAATATGGCTTTGAGGCGTTTAAGCTCATGGTCCTGAATCATATTGTGAAGCAGTGCTTGATCACTGGAGAGGCGTTGTAAAGCAATGTTCATGAGAGATGGTCGACTAAAAAAACCATCAATTAGAATTTGTGAATTACCATCATCAAATAGCAATGTGGAAACGCCAAAAAAGCGAACATTTAATTTTTGTTCACTGACGGGTTGGTCTATTTTAGCCTTCCATTGATTAAATTCGGAGAGCTTTCCTGATGGTTGCCATAAATAAAAAAACGCAGCCATGAGCGTGACAGCCAAAAGACCAACCACTGTTAAAATCCATTTTTTAAGCGACATCATGTCATCCTTATAAAGCGTAACTCGCTTGCTTGAGCCCAGCTGCACTCTATTTTTTTGTTAGATCTCTTTAGTTGTAACGTACTGACTCCTTAAGATTTATGGCTCAATTTGATTTAATTTTAGAAATTTTATCCAGTCGTTTTGATCGCCATTAAATACATTCAAATCCACTGGTGTAGAAATACCCTTAATTTTGCCTTTATTGGTGTATTGCCAAAAAATCCAATCTGGATTGTCTTTTAATTCAGGTTGAGTGGTGTATTCACGTACCCAGAGTGGGGTATCTGTAAAAGCGCCAGCAAGTACGATGTTATAGAAGGCTTTAGAAACATAAAAGATAGGTTGTTTGCCATAATGTTGATGCAGCAAATCGTGCATAACATCGATTTCATGTAACAGTTGTTCTTTGCTATAGGTATTGATGCAATTGCTGTCGTATTCCAAATCAATGACTGGGGGAAGGGCATCTTCTTTACGTGGCACAGAGTCAATGAAATTTAATGCCTGAACTTTCCCATCACGGCAAAGTCGATAGAAATGATACGCTCCGACTTTAAAACCATGCTCGCGTGCTTTAAGCCAATAATCCTGAAATTTTCGATCTTTAAAGTCGCCACCTTCTGTTGCTTTGAGGTAGACAAATTGATATTCCTTTTTTGGAATTTGCGACCAGCGAATCTCTTTTTGATGATGTGAGACATCAAATCCTTTGATTGGATATTCTTGAGCTGTTGCTGGTTGAAACGGCAAAAAGAAAAAGCTCAATAATCCGACCATGAGTGCGATCAGGGCTGCACCTAAAAGGGAGGTCCACAAGATAATCTTCTGCGAATAGATATGCTGCTTATTTTTTGAATTCATGAGCACTTAAAGATTGGTGCGAAATATGATTAATATCATAACGCGAATAAACGTAAATGGTAGCGACAGTATCTAGAATCCATATTCATTAGTCATCATCCATTTCTTTCGGAATTTTCCAAAAAATAAACATGGTAATAATATTAATTGAGCCCATTAAAATTAAGGTCCATTGGAAGGCCTGTTGCATTTGTGCAGTACCAAGATAAGCGGTGAACACATTAACCAGTGTACCTGCAAGCGCTACACCAATACTCATGGATACCATCATAATCATCGAGAGAAAACTGTTACCACTACTAGCATCTTGTTGAGGCAAATCCTTTAAGGTTAGCGTATTCATAGAAACAAATTGCAGTGAGTTCAACATACCAAAAATGAAGAAATGTAATGTTCTTAGCCATAAAGGTGTTTCGGCTGAGGTGAGGGCAAAACTTGCAATACATAAGCCAGTAAGGCAGGTATTGACTAATAACACCCGACGATACCCAAATCGTTGAATAATTTGGCGAATGATCGGTTTTGATGCCAGTGAACCCAATACCGTTGGAATCATAAGTAAACCAGTAATAAATGGTTCAAAACCAAAAGCAACTTGTAGCATTAAGGGGATAAGAAAAGGCATCGCATTGCCGCCTAAGCGGGCAAAAAAGTTGCCTACAATACCAATCGCGAAAATTTGATTTTTGAATAGTTTCCCACGAAATAGAGCATTTTGGTGGGTATGGGCATGCACCATGTACCAAGCACTTGCAGATAAACCAAACACAATAAGAACAATACTCCACCATAGTGGAAGATAGGGGCTAGCAAAATTTTCAATCCCTAAACTTAAGCCAACCATCGCGATGACTAATAACAAGAAGCCAAAAAAATCAAATTTAGCAACATGGGTCTCGGTCACATTTGGCATGGCTTTAAATGTGAGAAAAACTCCAATGAGTCCAATAGGAATATTAATTAAGAAAATCCACTCCCAAGTCACGTACTCCACTAACCATCCGCCAAGAGTAGGACCGATTAAGGGGCCAATCAGACCTGCAAGACTCATCAGAGACATGGCTGCAAGGAATTGGGTTCTAGGAATGATTTTCAACATTGCAAGACGCCCAACTGGAAGCAGTAAAGCACCTCCAATCCCTTGAATCACTCGGAAAAATAAAAGCTCATTTAAATTAGAAGAAAATGCACATCCGAGCGATGCCAAAGTGAAAATGATAATTGCAGAAAAATAAACATTTCGGACACCAAATCGGTCAGCCAGCCAACCACTGAGTGGAATACAGGCTGCGACTGACAATACATAAGCCACCACGACACTATGCATGTGTAGAGGATCTTCATTGAGGTGATGAGCGATTGCAGGAATCGCAGTATTGATGATAGTTGTGTCTAGACCTTGCATAAAAAAGCCGATCGAAACCAAAAACACCAATAATCTAAACTCAGGCTGTAAGGGTTGGTGTGCTGTGCTGCTCATCTTGTAGGATCATATTAGTAAGTTAATATTTTAAAACAGTTTCTCAGTATCACTTGTGGTTTATTTACGAAGGATTTGCAACAAAATTGCAATCTAATGGTCACAGCATTGTCATCGCATGGTCATAGAGTTGTTGCCAACAACATCATAAGAAGATTAAAAAAATGAAGCTAAAGTCTAACGCACTTGTGATCGCAATGTGTGCATTGGGGCTAGGGGCATGTAATGATGACACTAACAATATCACATCAGTACCAAATATTACGCCTGAATCGATTGAACTCAACTATCTCAGTCGTACAGAAAGTCGTGGTTTTGCGGTCAGCGCAGCAGAGATACCTGCCTATGATGCACAAAGCCAAAGATTGTTTGTTGTAAACGCAAAAGAAGGCGTGGTTGATATTTTTGATTATCGCCAACCTCAGCAACCTAAATGGATTGGCTCTTTAGATGCTAAATCTTATTTAACAGACTCAGAAGTAAATAGTGTTGCTGTAAAAAATGGAATTGTTGCCTTGGCTGTACAAGCCAAAGATAAAACAGATCCAGGAATCGTGGCACTTTTTAATGCCAATGATTCGAGCTTTATTGCCCAAGTTCCAGTGGGTTCTCTACCCGATATGCTGACCTTTAGTACAGATGGTAAAACCTTATTGGTGGCGAATGAAGGAGAGCCATCTCATGATTATGCGATTGATCCCGAAGGTTCGATTTCAATCATTGATCTCTCAAATTTGAACAAACCAGTTGCAAAAACAGCTGACTTCAAAGCCTTTAATAGTCAAGCTCAACTATTACGTGATCAAGGTGTGCGAATTTATGGTCCAAATGCAACAGTAGCGCAAAATTTTGAACCTGAATACATCACACTCAGCACAGATGGCAAAATTGCATGGGTCGCATTACAGGAAAATAATGCCTTAGCTAAGGTGGATGTTTTAAATGCCAAAGTCATGGCTGTTTATCCGCTCGGTTTTAAAGATCATGGCTTACAAGGTCATGGTTTAGATGTCAGTGATGCCGATGGTGAAAATGGTCTTGCGAAGATCAATATTCAAACTTGGCAGCATGTTCGTGGCTTATATATGCCAGATGCGATCTCAAGTTACGAAGTCAATGGTAAAACGTATATTGTCACTGCCAATGAAGGGGATGCTCGTGCTTGGGGTGAAGATGATCCTGAATATTGGGGAGAAAAATTAAAGGATAATCCGAGTGCTCAAGGTAATATTAAAAAGGGTTTTGTTGAAGAATGGCGTGTGAAGCATCTAGTCCATAAAGATGGTTTCGATAGACGACAAGGGGAAGATCTGCCACCACAGTTACGAGCACTGGCGAAAGGTGCTGAATTGAATCCTCTGCATTTTGCATATTGTGGAGCGATCGATGGAGATGCTAAAGGATGCCGTGAAGACAAGATGCTTGGTCGTTTGAATATCACTTGGACTGAAGGTTATCAAAAGAATACTGATGGCACACCTAAACTCAATGCTCGAGGCAATTTGGTTTATGATCATTTATATAGCTTCGGGGCACGATCTGTCAGTATTTGGACAGAAAATGATGCTCAAACAGGATTAGAGCTGGTTTGGGATTCGGGTGATGATTTTGAACAATATATTGCTCAGCACCATCCTGAGATCTTTAATGCAAACCATGAAGAAGCAGGGTTCGATAATCGTAGTGACAATAAGGGACCAGAGCCAGAAGGCGTGGTGATAGGTCAAATCGGCCAGAAAACTTATGCATTTATTGGTTTAGAACGAGTTGGAGGCGTGATGGTATATGACATCTCCAATCCTGCCCAACCCCAATTTGTACAATATATTCATTCGCGAAAACTTGATGCAACCACTGCCGATATCGAGGAAGGTCAGGCAGGAGACTTAGGTCCTGAAGGATTAACCTTTGTTTCCGCAAAAGAATCTCCAACGGGTACGCCTTTACTGATTGTAGGGAATGAAGTCAGTGGTACTACAGCAACGTATCAAATCACGTTGAAATAGAGCCTGATCGTGTAGATGTATGATAAAAGAGCCATATGGCTCTTTTATTTTTTACTCGTCATGCGTAATGCTTTAAAGTCTTGTCGAATTTAGACCACGAATTGTTCAGGGCATTTCATGTTTGCGATGGCATTGATGATTTGATGTGAATGCTCGCATACGATGATTTTTGCCCGATGTTGAGCAGGTAGAAAACCTTCTTGTACTGCATGATCGAGTTGTGCAATCAAGGCATTATAGAATCCATTGACGTTATAAATAATCATTGGTTTTTGGTGTTGATTTAACTGTCCCCAAGTTGCGATTTCTAAGATTTCTTCAAATGTACCTAAACCTCCCGGGAGCGCAACAAAAGCACTAGCACGTTCAGCCATCATGGCTTTGCGTTCATGCATTGTTCTTACCACGTGAAGTTCTGTTAACTGATTATGGGCAACCTCGTAATCAAGCATAAATTCAGGAATAACACCAACAACTTCACCATTGTTTTCAATGACTGTATCTGCGACTTGTCCCATTAATCCGATACTTGCACCACCATATACGATGCCAAATCCTTGCCTTGCAATTTTTTCAGCCAAAGCAATGGCTTTTTGTTGGTAAATAGGATTATTGCCAAAACGAGAACCACAATAAAGTGCAATAAGGCATTGAGTTGCTTTTGATTTAACTGATGTATCGGTCTCTAAGGTGTTATTAAGAATGCTTGTATTCATATTTATTTACTCACCTTTTTTAAATTAACTTCATCATGTAGTTTAATCTAAGCAAGAAAGGTGACAACTGTATAGATAAATAAGATTTTTTTGAAATATTTTGTAGTTTCATTCCAAAATGATTGATAAAGCCAATCTTGATTCACCGAAAAAATAGTGAATTGCAATAAAATCTTTTCTATACTGAAAATCTGTTCGGCAACCAATACATCAATATGAGTAGTGATCGACATCGCTCAATAGAACAAAATATTATTTATTTTCTAAATTTAAATACTGCATTTATAACTTTGCCTCATCACTTTGGTTTAAATGAATCCCATCTTCCTGAAACGTGGGAGTGTAACTCATGATTTTTGAATGGATGTCTGATCCTTCCGCATGGGTGGGACTCTTAACTTTAATTATTTTAGAAATTGTTCTCGGGATTGATAATCTCGTCTTTATCGCGATTTTGGCGGAAAAACTGCCGCCTGAGCAACGCAATAAAGCCAGAATTTTAGGCTTAACGCTCGCGCTTGGCATGCGCCTAATCCTTTTGGCGTCAATCGCTTGGATTATCACATTAACGAATCCATTATTCCATATCTTTGATCATCCGTTTTCAGCCCGAGATCTTATTTTGATTTTTGGCGGTATTTTCTTGTTAATGAAGGGAACTTTAGAACTACATGAACGTCTAGAAAGTAAAGTTCATGTTAAAGAAGAAAATCCTGTTCATGCTGCATTTTGGATGGTCATTGTACAGATCGTGGTATTGGATGCAGTGTTCTCACTCGACAGTGTGATTACAGCAGTCGGTATGGTCAAAGATCTTTCGGTCATGATGATCGCCGTAATTATTGCGATAGGAATCATGCTATGGGCCTCTAAAGCCCTCATGGACTTTGTGAATAAGCATCCAACTGTGGTGATTCTGTGTCTATGTTTCTTGATGATGATCGGTTTCTCATTGGTTGTCGAAGGCCTAGGCTTCCACATTCCGAAGGGTTATCTATACGCTGCAATTGGTTTCTCTGTCCTGATTGAGTTTTTAAATCAATTGATGCGCCGTAACCAAGAAAAAACGGTAACAACGACTGATTTACGTTTCAAAACAGCATCTGCCGTCATTCGTATGCTGGGTGGTAAGTCAAAAACGGCAGATGCTCAATCGGCAAATACGGATGATGTTTTGGCTACCCAAGCGTTGGTAGAGGAAATGTTCTCGGATGAGAATGCGGTATACCAAAGCGTGATGTTGCAAGGAGTATTAGGTTTATCTGAGCGACCAGTCAAATCATTAATGACCCCACGTCCAGAACTCGAATGGATCGATTTAGATGACGATCCTGAAAGTATTAAACATCAAGTGCTTTCTATGAAACATTCACGTTTGATCGTTGCACATGGCGAGCTAGACAATATTGCTGGGGTGGTGCTCACGCATAACGTTTTGAATGACTATATTGAATCAGGCGATTTTAATTTCGAAAAACACATTCGAGAGCCTGTCATTGTCCATGAAAGCGCTCAAGTCTTAATGGTGATGGATCAATTGCGTCAGGCACCCTTACAAATGGCGATTGTGCTCAATGAATATGGTTCCATTGAGGGTATTGCAACGCCGATTGATATTTTAGAAGCGATTGCCGGTGAGTTCCCGAACGAAAATGAAATAGAAACTGCAGTTGAAAGCTTAGAGGATGGTTCACTCATGCTCGAGGGTTCAACTGATATTCGTCATATTTCATTATTGCTTGATCGTGATTTAGTTGATGAGTCAGAACAGTATTCTACGCTGTCTGGTTATATCTTATTCCATTTAGGACATTTACCTGAAAATGGAGAAACCTTTGAAGCAGAAGGATATCTATTTGAGGTGGTTACAATGGATGGTCATAAAATCGAAAAAGTACATATTGTACCCATCGTAAAACAAGACCCATCAGAATGATTTAAACTCAGTTAAAATAGCATCTGATTAGGTGCTATTTTTTTTGGAATATTGATGTCCGAACTCAATTGTCCTTGCGGGCGTGGAATTTATACACACTGTTGTGAACCTTTACATCGTGGTCAGCGTGATGCAGAAAGTGCTGAACAGCTCATGCGTTCTCGCTATAGTGCATTCGCTAAACATGAAATCGACTATATTGTGAGTACCACAGCATCAGGTCAGCAAAGTCATTTAGACATTGCTGCCATTCGGGATTGGGCGATGAGCAATCAGTGGTTAAAATTAGAGGTTATTCAGCATTTACCTCGTCTGGATAAAACCCATGCTCAAGTTGAATTCAAAGCACATTACCAACATGTCGATCAGGTACATGTCCATCATGAAACCTCAAATTTCGTATTCATCAATAGACAGTGGTATTTTTTAGACCCAACGACAGATCAAACTGTGACGATGAAGCAGCCTTGTATTTGTGGATCAGGAAAAAAATTTAAGCAATGTTGTGCGCGATTTCTCTAGAATTAATTTTTAATTAACTTAGAATATTGCGCATTAAAAACCCTCATTTGGAAGTAGGGCAATGTTACTCACCGTTATTTATATTATTGCGATTACTGCGGAAGCGATGACAGGCGCCTTGTCTGCAGGTCGACGAAGTATGGATTGGTTTGGTGTCATTATTATTGCCTGTGTGACTGCTTTGGGCGGAGGATCAGTTCGTGATGTTTTGCTAGGGCACTATCCTTTAACTTGGGTGAAACATCCTGAATATCTAGTACTTACATGTTGTGCAGCATTATTTACGATTTTTATCGCAAAATGGATGCGACATCTACGTTCGGTATTCTTACTTCTAGATGCCTTAGGTCTGATAGGTTTTACCATTATTGGTTGTCAAATTGCGATTCAAATGGAACAGGGTTTCGTGGTTTGTGCAGTGGCAGGTGTATTGACAGGCGTTTCAGGGGGTATTTTACGAGATATCTTATGTAACGATGTGCCTTTAGTCTTCCGTCGCGAACTTTATGCCAGTATTTCTTTTGTTGCGGTCATTTTCTATTGGGGCTGTATCGAAGTCGGTTTTTCACAAGATATCACCATTATTTCTACTCTTGTTTTTGGTTTCACATTGCGTTGTATCGCAATTTACTTTGGCCTTGAAATGCCAAAATTTATTTATAAAGATGATGATGAACAGTCGGCGTCATCAAAAGATGTAAATTAAACTTTTTACACTCATCTTTGAAAATGGCCGATAATGTGATCGGTCATTTTTATATGGTTCTTTAGAAAATAAAATAAGCAGTGTTGAGAAAACAGCGATTGTCATTGGTTGTATTTAAATCACTCCTCACAGAGAGCATGCTATGGATTTAATCTCACGAATACAGCGTTTACCTATTGGTAAATTTCACTACACCTTGTTGTGGGTGATTGGATTAGGCTGGATGTTTGATGCAATGGATACTGGACTAATTTCCTTTATCTTGGCGAAGATGGCTGAAGACTGGCAAATGACGCCTGCTGAAAAAGGTTGGGTTGTATCCATAGGCTTTGTGGGGATGGCGATAGGTGCAGTGTTCTCTGGTGGACTGGCAGATCGAATCGGGCGTAAAGCAGTATTTGCTACAACTTTGGTCATTTATAGCATCGCAACAGCCCTTTGTGCTTTCGCACCAAATTTAACATGGTTATTAATCTTTAGATTTATTGTAGGTTTAGGCTTAGGCGGACAGTTACCAGTTGCCGTGACTTTAGTGAGTGAATACATTCCAGCCCATGTTCGTGGTCGCTTTATTGTGTTACTTGAAAGCTTCTGGGGGCTAGGCTGGTTATGTGCTGCACTGGTTTCTTATTTCGTCATCCCTAAATTTGATTGGCATGTTGTATTTTTATTGGGTGGTTTGCCTGCACTTTATGTCTTCGTTATTCTAAAAAAAGTTCCGGAATCTATTCCTTACTTGATCAATCGAGGTCGTATTGATCAAGCGCACGCGATTGTACAAAAAATCGAGCGGCAGTGTGGTGTTGAAGTCATCGACAAAATTGAAGTGAAACCAGTTTCAACACATTCAAATGTCAGTTTTGGCCAGTTATGGTCAAGCGGTTTCGCAAAGCGCAGTTTAATGTTGTGGTTAATTTGGTTTGGGATTGTTTATTCGTATTACGGTATTTTCACGTGGTTACCAAGTCTTTTAGTCAAAGAGGGATATACCATTGTGCAGTCTTTTGAATATGTTCTCGGGATGATTTTAGCACAATTGCCAGGTTATATTGTCGCGGCATGGCTCGTCGAAAAGTTAGGGCGTAAAGCGACGCTTTCAGGCTTTATTGCAATGTGTGCAGTATCAGCATATTTCTTTGGGCAGGCTGATACCGTAGCGATGATCATGTTCTGGGGATGCTTGATGTCATTCTTTAATCTTGGTGCATGGGGCGTTTTATATACCTACACGCCTGAACAATATCCTGCAAATATTCGTGCTTTCGGATCAGGTTGGGCAGCAGCAATTGGGCGTATTGGTGGGATTGTTGCACCTTTAGTGGTTACCCATATGATGGTGGCTTCAAATGGATTTAGCCAAGTATTTATGATGTTTACCGCTGTATTATTGGCAGTTGCAGCCGTGATCTTGGTGCTCGGTGAGGAAACCAAAGGTAAGACACTTGAGTCTATGGGGATGTAAATCTGTGAAAAAAGAGGAGCTAAGCTCCTCTTTTTTAGACCCATTTTTGACGTGCTTTAGTTAAGTCAAAATGTAATGTGTTCGACACTTGCTGAAGATTGAATTTTTCTTTATCTTCAGGGAGTTGAATTAAAATAGGCAAGGCTGATACCCCATTGTCGCCATTGACAAAAGCATAGTGACGCTCAGTCTGATTAATTGAAATCAAACTTTCAAACTCAAGGTACACCGTCGTTTCATCATGTTTTTTAGGCACTTTCACGAGATCTAAATATGCAATTCGTCGATTATTAATTCCAGCCAATTTAAGCGCTTCAAGCTCCGATTTTAACTTTTCAGTTTTATCAAACATTTTTTGAAAGAATCCTTTGTTTGATTGGCTTTCGAGTTCTCTTTTTTTCTGATTGAAAGCAATTTGATTGACTTTATGTTGGTCTAGAGCATCGGCAATAATCGTTTTGACTTGCTCAATCGCTGCTTGAGATTTGCTATGACTTGCCGCATAAGACTCTGCATCTAAACTCACAAAAATGGTATGACGGCGTTTTTCCATCAATTTTAAATAGGATAAAATTTTATATTCGAAAATTTGAGCTTGAGTATTGAAGGCAATAATGGGTTCACTTGAAAAGTCTTTATAAAAACTCGCAATATCAGAGAACAGACGATGCATACTGATAAAACAATAATCAAACTCATCAGGGTGACGAATTGAATGACGCAGTGCATATTGAAAAGGTTGCAAGATCTCAAGAGTTAAAGCTTTTTCGAAATCTAAAAGGCGCTCGTTAATGACTTGTTCGACTGAAAATCCAGAAGCATCGAGCGGTTTTTTGAGTAACGGTAATAACAGATCAAAATTGACGTTATGAAATTTTTCCATCAGATCCAAAATAGGAGTCGTGATCTGTCTTTGAATCGTAATAATTCGACTGACTTGCCATTTAAATTGTTCTAAATAACTTGGATCATTTAAACGTTTCTTATCCAACACCACGCCATTTAGGTAAACACGATCTTCAAGACCTAGCTTTTCTTCCATTAAAAAGCGGCGGATAGAATATGGGTTCTGTCTAAAGTCATGAATGGTCGCGACCAGATATAAATACTGACTGCTTTCAATCACATCAAAATCACGAATTTTTTGTTCTTGAATAATAAAGTCCTGGAATAATGGATGGCTAATTTGCTTCAGTTGTCTCGGGAGGATGGTTTTGAACCAATAGCCTAAAATTTGATGTTTAATATGAACTTCAAGAATAAAAGTACGAATTTCTTCAGCTGTTAAATGTCGGCAATTATCAGGAACATTTAAGTCGAGTGTTTTGATGATATTTGCAGCATCATATAAAAAAGTTTTTCGTAGCAGTTGTTTGTCTCTAAGAAAACTTTGATCTTCTTCTGTTTCAATACGATCAATTTGATTTTGTACAGTTTCTAAGTAATCGGCGATTTTAATTACGTCTTGATATGATTTAAGCGTTTCTAAAGTGGCTGCGATCTTTTCAGCCAAAGTTCGCATTTTCGGTGAGATTAAATGACTGCTTAAATCCTGAAGACCAACAATGCCCTTAAAAGTGAATGATTGTCGATGTTGATCCCAGTAAATATTCTTCGCAGTCAGGAATTGTTCCTGTATCAGACCTTGTATTGGTGCGGGAACACTATTTAAAATATTTTTTAAACGCGTTTGCCAATGAACATCTAGATTAGGGTCAATTTGAAATAATTTTGAGCGAAGATCATAAGGAATGTAATTATGCATGTTTGTTCCGTTCATACGATGAGCGTATGTAAAATCATTTGTTATAAAGTTGTGTTTTGATTATTGTATATTCAATAAAATTAATTGGATACAAGAAAAAAGTCCAATTTAAAATGAAATAAAACCAACTGGCCTTTTTTTTGTTATTTTATCTTTACAAAGTGTCCAACCTTGCTTGTTCTTCGCAGTTTGGGAGACTAGCATACACCCTTAAACTATTCATTCATTAGGATTTCACGATTCAATGACAAGCCTTGCGCACCAAGCGACAGAGAATCGTTCTGTAGCAGAATTTACAGAACAAGCTTACCTAAACTATGCGATGTACGTGATTATGGATCGTGCATTGCCTCATATTAGTGACGGATTAAAACCTGTACAACGCCGTATCGTATATGCGATGAGCGAGCTTGGTCTAAAGCATAGTGGTAAACCCAAAAAATCAGCACGTACAGTTGGTGATGTTTTAGGTAAATATCATCCGCATGGTGATTCTGCTTGTTATGAAGCAATGGTCTTAATGGCACAGCCATTTAGTTATCGTTATCCATTTATTGAAGGGCAAGGCAACTGGGGATCACCAGATGATCCAAAGTCGTTTGCTGCAATGCGATATACTGAGGCCAAACTATCACAATATAGTGAAGTCCTGCTCTCTGAGTTAGGTCAAGGAACTGTCGACTGGCAAGATAACTTTGATGGTTCATTAAAAGAGCCTGTAAATTTACCAGCACGCGTACCGAATATTCTTTTAAATGGTACGACGGGAATTGCGGTGGGAATGGCAACAGATATTCCACCACACAATTTACGGGAAGTTGTTAAGGGTACAATTGCACTGATTCGTAACCCGAATTTGTCTGATGAAAAAGTTGCTGAATATATTCCTGGTCCAGACTTACCGACTCAAGCAGAAATTATTACACCTGCTGATGAATTACTGAAATTACAAAGCACTGGGCGCGGCAGTTATCGCATGCGTGCGGTATATTCGGTTGAAAAAAATGAAATTGTCATCAGTGAATTACCATATCAGGTTTCTGGCTCTAAAATTATCAGCCAAATTGCTGATCAAATGCAGGCAAAAAAATTACCGTTGGTAAGTGATGTACGAGATGAATCAGATCATCAATGTCCAACACGTTTGGTAATTGTCTTGCGTTCAAATCGTATCGATGCAGATGCGGTCATGAGCCATTTATTTGCCACGACCGATCTCGAGTCGAGCTACCGCGTCAATATGAACATGATTGGTGCTGATGGTCGTCCACAAGTAAAATCTATCCGTCGTATTTTGTTGGAATGGATTGAAATTCGTAAAACGACTGTGACGAGACGTTTGCAATACCATTTGAATAAAATTGAAAAACGTCTACATATTCTGGCTGGGCTTTTAATTGCGTATTTAGATATTGATACGGTAATTCGAATTATTCGTGAGGAAGATCATCCGAAAGAAGTCTTAATGTCACATTTCGGTATTGATGAAATTCAAGCCGAAGCCATTCTAGAGCTTAAATTACGTCATTTGGCGCGTCTCGAAGAAATGGAAATTCGCCGTGAACAAGAAGAGCTTGAAGCTCGAGCAGCCGTGATTCGAGAGCAATTGGCGAATCCTGAATCTTTAAAAAATCTGATCATTTCAGAATTAAAAGAAGATGCGAAAAAGTTTGGTGATGATCGCCGATCTCCAATTGTTCAGCGTGAAGAAGCGACCGCGATTAGTGAACAAGATTTGATACCAGCTGATCCTGTCACTGTCATTTTATCGGAAGCGGGTTGGATTCGTTGTGCGAAAGGACATGAGATCGATCTAGATAAAGTCAATTTCCGTGCAGGAGATCAATATTTAAGTCATGCACAAGGTAAATCTAATCAAAAAGTGTATGTATTAGATCAATCTGGTCGAAGTTACGCATTACCAATTACAGGATTACCTTCAGCGCGCGGCTTAGGTGAACCATTAAGCTCGAAATTATCGCCAGCAAATGGAGTAAATTTCCAACAAATTCTGATTGCTGAAGATGAGGTGGAAATATTAGCGATCAGCTCCAAAGGATATGGTTTTAAAACACAAGCGAAACAATTGGACACCAATGCTAAAGCGGGTAAAGCGTTTTTAACGCTTGCAGATGATGCAAGCGCAATGCCATTGCAACAAATTGATGGTACACATATCGCTGTACTCAGCAGTTCTGGACGATTATTACTGACTGAGCTGACAGAATTACCAATGCTCAATAAAGGAAAAGGTAATAAATTGATGCAGTTGGATGCAAAGGAACGCATTGTGTCTATGACAACACTTAACTTGGATGATGTGCTTCAGGTCGTTGCTGGACAACAACAATTGAAATTAAAAGGTGATGATCTGCTGAAATACATCGGTAAACGTGCTTCAAAAGGGCAGGTATTACCACGAGGTTATCAAAAAGCAAATAAACTCTTCATTCAAAGATAAAGCTAGCATCTAGTCGACAAAATACGTTATATATGAAATGTATTTATGGCTATGGATGCTTTATTGAGCAATAAATTAAATAAGATGCTCAATACATTATCGAAAAGAAGAGTTTAAAACCAAGTATTACTAATTGGAGAATATGGCATTATGGAAAAGATTTGGTTCGCTGAATACCAAAAAACTGGAATTCCACAAACAGTAGAATTACCACCAGAAAATACCTCTCTTGTTGATATTTTTGAGAGAAACTTCCAGAAATTTGGTTCGCGTGATGCTTTTATCTTTATGGATAAAACATTAACGTTCAATGAACTTGATACGGCGAGCCGTCAATTTGCAGCCTATCTTCAAAGCCTTGGTTTAGCAAAAGGTTCTCGCGTAGCGGTCATGATGCCAAACGTACTGCAATATCCAGTGGTAGCACTTGGTGTATTCCGTGCGGGCTTAGTTCTTGTAAACGTGAACCCACTTTACACAGCTCGTGAACTTGAGCATCAATTGAATGACTCAGGCACTGAAGCGCTTGTGATTATTGAAAACTTCGCTTCTGTTTATCAATCAATTCTTGGTAAAACGCCAGTTAAGCATGTGATCGTGGCGACAGTAGGTGATATGTTAGGTACCTTAAAAGGTACACTCGTGAATTTTGTTTTACGTAAAGTGCGTAAGCAAATTCCAGCTTGGAGTATCCCAGGACATGTTAAATTTACGACTGCGATGTCTAAAGGCAGTTCTGCACATTATAAGCGTCCAGCAACAACGTTGAGCGACACTGCTGTATTGCAATATACAGGTGGTACAACAGGCGTATCAAAAGGTGCGGAATTAACACATCGCAACCTTGTGGCAAACTTAATGCAAGCAGATGGTATTTTCCAATCTAAATTTGGTGCTCAAGATGGTGCGAGCGACGATCGCATTTTCTGTGCATTACCGCTCTATCATATCTTTGCATTCATGGTTTGTGCACTTTATGGTATGTACAAGGGTCAAGCAAACGTATTGATTCCTAACCCTCGTGATCTCCCTGCAGTCATTAAAGAGCTACGCAAATATCAGCCTGGTTTCTTCCCAGCTGTGAATACTTTATTCAACGCACTCGTTCATAATGAAGAATTCAAACAACTTGACCATAGCAAATTAAAAATGGCGATGGGAGGTGGTATGGCTGTATTACCTTCAACTGCTGCAGCTTGGAAAAAAATCACAGGTACAAATATTATTGAAGGCTATGGTCTTTCTGAAACTTCACCTATTGCAACGGCAAACCCACCGGCATCTGAAGAGTTTAGCGGTACGATTGGTATCCCATTACCTTTAACGGATGTCGCTGTATTGGATGACGATGGCAATGAAGTTCCACAAGGTGAGCAAGGTGAGATTTCAATTCGTGGTCCTCAAGTCATGAAAGGCTATTGGAACCGACCAGATGAAACAGCTAAGGTGATGACCGCAGATGGTTTCTTCCGTACTGGTGATATCGGTATCATGGATGCTCGTGGTTACTTCAAGATTGTTGATCGTAAGAAAGATATGATCTTGGTATCAGGCTTTAACGTATACCCATCTGAAATCGAGGAAGTAATTGCAACACATCCTAAAGTACTCGAGGTTGCAGCGATTGGTGTGGCTGATGAAAAATCAGGTGAAGTGCCTAAGTTGTTTGTTGTGAAGAAAGATCCATCACTAACAACAGAAGAAGTGTTAGCTTTTGCGAAAGAAAACTTAACAGGATATAAGCGTCCTCGTTATGTTGAATTCATGGATGAATTGCCAAAATCGAATGTCGGTAAAATCCTTCGTAAAGATTTACGCAAATAATTCAAAT
>NZ_JFYL01000039.1 GCF_000632455.1 Acinetobacter sp. Ver3 | reverse complement strand
AGTTATTATTCATTTAACTTGATCTGTAAGTCAATGATCTTGGAGGTGAATATGACTCATTTCAATCCTGATATGCTTAGTATTGCACGAAACTTTCGTGGCCTTAGTCAAACTGAACTAATTGCTGGAATGGGACAGTCTATTACTCAGGCTTCATTATCTAAAATTGAAAGTGGGGACTTAAAACCTTCCGATGAAGTTATCCAAAATCTATCTAATGCCCTACATTTCCCTATACGATTTTTTGAACATATTGAAAAGCTAAATGCACTGCCGATTAGTTTGCATGCATACAGAAAAAAAAGCTCTACCACAGCTAAAGCATTGAGCCGTATGAATGCTGAAATGATGTTAAAAATGGGCCATGTACAAACATTAGAATTGCTCACAAATGTACCAAAAAGAAAAAACTCCTTACCAACTTTTAAAATTGGCATAGATGTAAACACCCCTCAAGAAGCGGCTAAAAAGCTTAGATCATTGTGGGTGCTAGGAAATGAACCTCTTGAAAACCTAACTGCCACTGTGGAAGATGCAGGGGTTTTAGTCTTTTTATGCGACTTTAAAGATAACAATGTTGATGGCGTATCCTTAAAAATGCATGGCGTGTCTCCATGCGTATTTCTAAATGCAAACCAGCCAAATGACAGAATACGCTTCACATTAGCACATGAACTTGGGCATTTGGTCCTCCATGAAGAGCCATCTGAATTCATGGAAAAAGAAGCAAATGACTTTGCTGCCGAATTCTTAATGCCAGAAGAAAAAATTATTGATCAATTAGGTTCAACCAATTTAGCTCATTATCTAAGACTTAAAAAGGAATGGAAAACCTCAATGGCGGCCTTAATCTATAGGGCGTCAGAGTTAGGAACTATAACTTCAAGTCAAAGTGCCAATTTATGGCGGCAGATGGCTATGCGTGGTTATCGTAAAGTTGAACCAAATGAATTGGATCGAGAACCGACATATAGAGTAGCTTCCATGCTCTTTGACTACGCAATAGATGCAAAAAAAACATCAACATCTGTCATTAGTGAGTTATCTCAATTATTTGACTTATATGAAGATGACTTTAAAAAACTATATTATTTTGACCTAGATTCAATGGAGACTATTGAGATGGTTTCATAAATTAAAAAGCCGACTCTATTGGGTAGAGTCGGCTTGATAGATTTTCACACAGGAAAGGCATATGGCTCTAAGCCCTACGCATACCTCATGTTAGATCTGGCTGTCAGAACCCCATTCTAACATTTAGGCCCGTAAATCTCAAGATTTACCCGCTTATTTTGGTATGCGCCCTGAAAAACGAGCCGCCAAAATAGGAGGGCTAACAATGCCTACCGAAAATCAAGACTTCGTGTTTTGTAAATCTTATCGCCATAAATCTGGAAAAATTATTGTCCATCCAACTGGATATTTTAAATTTCCCAGAACTCGGCCATTGAAAGAAGAAAAGGATACTATCCGTAATAAAAAATCGGATGATCCTGATAACTCAAACTCAATATCGTAAACAAGGTTAAATAACCTACTGCTATGCAACAAAGTTCACAGTAGTAGGTTACTTAATTTTTCTGATCGCACTTAATTTTATGCCCCATTTTAGTACATGGGCTCAGAGAGAATTATGACAACTCAACAGCAGTTTCTTGACCTACTTTCCGATATTGAACCCTCTACAACAACGGTTAATGATTGTTCAAGCGCACATAATACGCTTCGTGATGCTTTAAAAGTGCATAATGAATTCAGCAAAGTACATGTGCATACATTCTTATCAGGTTCTTATAAAAGAAATACGGCAGTACGTCCGACTACCATAGGCGGAATCACACAAAGGCCAGATGTAGATATTATTGCCCTTACAAATCACACAATTAATGATGACCCTCAAATTGTCCTTGATGCAGTACATACGGCATTAAAGGATATTGGATATACCGATCTTACCGTTAACCGTCGTTCAGTAAATGTTAAGTTGAAAAAAGTTGATATGGATGTTGTCCCTATCATTTCAGATGGATATGGCGGCTATCTGATTCCAGACATTCATCTTGAAGAATGGCTAGTTACCAACCCTCCAGCTCATACCGAGTGGACTGTTGAGGTGAATAAAAATGCAAATGGTCGATTTAAGCCTCTTGTGAAGCTATTTAAATGGTGGCGTCGTGAGAACTTGTCTGATTTAAAAAGACCAAAAGGATTCATTTTAGAATGCCTGGTTGCCAAGCATATGAATTACTACGAATCCAACTATGAAAAGTTGTTTGTTTATCTTTTAGAAACGATCAGGGATTCTTATGGGATTTATGCGTCACTAGGCATAATTCCACATTTAGAAGATCCTGGTGTTGCAGGCAATAATGTTTTTTCTGCGGTTACAGCAGATGAGTTCAAAACTTTTTTTGAAAAGGTAGAAGAACAAGCTGCTATTGCACGAAACGCCTTAAATGAAACAGATGATGATAAAGCATTAGCCCTATGGCGGCAGGTTCTGGGTAATCGTTTTCCACGTTCGGCTTCACACAAAAGTGCAAACTCTGCTGATATGGCCAGCTCTTTAATCCGTTCTGCTCTAGGTGCGGGATTAACATTTCCATCAACCCCTGTTTATCCAAATAAACCAGGAGGCTTTGCGTAATGGAACTGCTAAAAACACCATTAGAACGCCTAGCTCAAGAACGGCAGTTATTGACTGATCTTGAGAAAGAGAAAAATAGTTTTAAGATTCAGGAATGGAACTCAACAGACACAAATGAACTGCATTTGAACTTCTCTCTAAAGATAGGAACTATAGATTTTAATGGTGTTTTAGTATATCCAGAGCTTTTCCCAGAGCTACCAGCATATATACGCCCACAAAAATCTGGTGAAAGATGGAGTATCTTGCACCAGTATGGTGGTTCAGGAGTGCTGTGTCTAGAATATGGCCCAGATAATTGGAATACCAATATCAGTGGAGTGGATCTAGTTAGAAGTGCCCAGCTTCTTTTATTAACAGATGCAATGACTGTATTGGAGATGAATGTAGAACCTGTACCATCTAGGCATTCTGAAACAATAGGTCAAAAATTAAGAAGTGTTTCAGAAAGGTTCATTGAAACACCTATGTTACGTCACATACTCTTGGGTAGTGATTCCGAGAAAATGGACTTTAAGATTGCCATCTCAAGCTTTCGAGACAAAACCGTTATTGTTCCAACAAATATTCAGAACAAACCTCTACCTGACATCGTACCATCATTTTCTAATGAAAGATTTGAATTGTCTGGATGGGCAATACGAATTGATTCTGTTCCTCAATTAAAGGAATCCGTAAATGACCGAGTTTCATTAGAATCCTTTTTAGGCAATTTATGGCCTGCTCAGGAGGAATTCACAAGTTCCATACAGCCTATATTGTTATATGACATAAAGGGTAACTTGGAACTATTCTTGGTTAATAATACAGCACCACTTTTCGTAAGTTATCCTGCTATTAATCTACATGATGATCAGAGCCAAAGATTGCCAGCACAATTTAGCCATCTCAATGATATAAGGGTAGCAATAGTAGGTCTTGGATCGTTAGGAAGTAAAATTGCAATTTCACTGGCACGGTCGGGTTGTAAAAACTTTCTACTTATTGATGATGATATTCTGCTCCCCCACAATCTTGTCCGTAATGAACTCAACTGGTTAGATGTTGGCTTTGCTAAAACCTATGCTGTTGAAAGAGCATTAAAACGAACAGCATTAGACATACAAGTTGAAACGTATGAAATGCAAATTGGTGGACAGGAAAATCCTCATTTAAATTCCAATATCGCTAATGCCATTGCCACATGTAATCTGATTGTTGATGCGACAGCAAATACCCATACGTTCTTAACATTAGCTGCAATTGCTAAAAGAAAACACATTCCCATGGTATGGGGTGAAATTTTTGGTGGCGGTGGTGGAGCAATGATGGCCCGTAGTCGTCCAACGTTAGATGCCTCCCCCTTAGAACTTCGCAATCATATTTATGGTGTCTTACAAACGTTGGAACCAATTCCAGAGGGCAAAGTTAATAATTACGGCTTTCAAACACAAAACCAAACATATATAGCATCAGATGCAGATGTAACAGCTCTTGCAGCATCTATGACGCAGTTCACATTAGATACTTTATGTACAATTGATGAGCAATCCTCTTATCCATATTCAGCATATTTAATAGGGTTCCGTAGATATTGGATGTTTCAATGTCCTTTTGATACTCGTCCTATCGACTGTTCGGGTGCTTTAGTAGCAGAATCTCCTACGGATAAAGAAATATTTGAAAGGGAAAATGGCAATTCTATTGAAGAGCCTGAACCGATGAAAGGTTAATACTGATGCTGAAAATATCCATTCCTACTGACATACAAGTTTTACTGGTAAAAGCCCTATTGAAGTCTGGAACCCACGAATGTGGCGGTGTTTTAATGGGTGAGCATATTGGTACAAACCATTTTAGAGTTAACTCATTAACTATTCAAAAGAGTGGAACGATAGCATCCTTTGTACGTGGAATTACGGATGCTATTAAAGCAATCCGTCTTTTTCATAAATCAACAAACAATAATTATCAAAAATTTAACTATTTAGGTGAATGGCATAGCCATCCTCTCTTCAGTGTACAACCCAGCAGTAAAGACCATCACACCATGAGGGAATTGGTGTCCGATCCAAAAGTGGGTGCAAATTTTGTAGTCTTACTGATTTTTCATTTAAAAAACAATCATCTTGATGGCAGTGCTCACACCTACCTACCAGATGGTTCCTGTTACCGATCCACCCTAGATTTAGAGAGATAATAATGAGTGCGAGTCTGTTAGAAAAACAATCAACTGGTGGTGCGATTGCACGAGTAGGATTTGAATATCAGGATGCATTTGTATTAAGGAGCTTACCGCTATGGCTTTCACAAAGTGCATTTAGCCATATAGTGAGTGAAGCATTAAGTGATATAGAAGTTTGTTATTTTTCTTCGGAAAAGTCATTACATGTAATGTATGAAGCAAAAAATCACTCCTTAACGGCTACGGAATTTTGGGATGAAATAAGGCGTTTTAAAAGTCTTTTTGATACCCACCCAAAAAACTTTATTTGGTTTAATTTAGTATGCCCAAGTTATAACACCGCTATCTCACCATTAATTTCAAAAATAGACCGATTAAGAGGGGTTGGATCTTCTTATGATGACGACTCTTCAGTTTCAGTGAATGGGCGCTCGGAATACCTTGATTGGTGTGTTGGTAAAAAAATTGATTTCTCTTTAGCTGAATTTGCTCTTGATTATGTTGGTTTCATAACTTTTAATTCTGAGAATAGTGAGTCTATATTTCTAAGTGAAATTCAAGACACAATAAATATTGAACTGCTCAGGAGTCAGGTCAAACAACTAAAAGATCAGTTTAAAAACCTGATTTCTCGTTCTTCTTTTGGTCCAATATATCGCAAAGACTTTGAAAATTTTATTTGCCATGCTCTTGAAGAAGATAGAAGCCAGTGGCTATTAGATCCTATTAAAATTAATCTTTCAGCATCATCCAGTCAGTATCAAGACTTAAACTTAGATATTAGTGATTTCAATGGTCCTGATCGTGCTCAAAAAACCTCCAGCGACTGGAACAGCCTAATCAAAAAAGCAGTATCGATTGGGGATTTCATTCATAACAGTGGTGACCGTAGAACCCTCCTTATAGATGGCAAACAAAGAATGTCCACTGCATGTATGCTTGGCTATGTTTTTAGTGCCACACGTAATTTCCTACTCGAAATAGAACATAATGGCCTCATTTATCGCACTGATGACCATAAACAGAAAGAGGGACAATTTTTTACTAAAATCGAAGCTGTTGAACCACAGGGTGAAACTGAAGCCATAGTCGCTATCGGATTTCCTACAGCTATAGGTAAAGACATTGACTCTACGATTAATGAAGTAAAGAGCTTGCCTAGATTGAATTTAGAAAGCTCTCATGCCATTGATAATATGGAGACTCTAAATCTTGCTGTGAGAGAGGCAAAATCTGCTTTAGTTTCATTTAAATCCGAAAATAAGTTATCTAAATTACACCTCTTTATTAAAGCACCCTCAGTTTTTGCAATGGTCTTGGGACATCGCTTGAATGGTATTTGCGATATCCAGCTTTACGATTGGGTAGATGGGCAATATATCCCTACAGCCGAACTGAACTTATAAGAAGAATTGATTATTCGATAATATTACCAATAGAGAGGTTGATCATGAACAATCATTCTAATGAAGAAAATACTGATAACTCTTCAGATAAAAAATCACCCGCATTCAAAGTCCTTGAATCCAATGCTGAAAAGTTCTTAATGGTTTGGTGGTATGGGGCGTTAGCAAAAGCTGATCGTAGAAATGCTCAACCTAAAGTTCATGTGGCTTTTAGGGAACTTCTGGAAGATTACACACCCACAGATAATTTTATTTTTATTGATGCAAATATAACAGATTTGATGTCTTGGCCTATTGGAACAGTTTGGCACCATGAACGATTAGTTGACTATCTTCCTTTGGAAATACGGGAATTTGATATTGATCATACAAATTTTAAACATACCTTTGTTCAAGCATATAAGCGAGATGAAAAGACAGGAAAAATAGATCATTTCTTCTCAGACAGGAATAAGTTTTATATTAACCCAAGCCAACGTGAAAATTGTATTTCTTTCTCTTTAAAGGATCAGGAATATAAGGAGCTTCTCGTACCTTGTTTTGAGTTTCTGGTGAGAGGATATGGCCTCTCTACAGAACTTCCTAGAATTCTAACAACATATGATGAGGTCGAAAGACATGAAAGGCTCTACACCCCTCATCCAGAAGAAGAAAATACATGGACTATCCTTATAGGTGATAGTCTCACATCAGATGATCATGTATTTATTGCCTACTATAAATATAGCGAATATACCCAAGATGCCGTAAGAATCTTATTTAGCAGTATTGCAAAACATGATGATTTTATCCAAAGAAACCATATATACCCTAAAGTAATGCCGTGGCATAAGGAAACGAGAAAAATTAGGGTTTCAGGTTTTTGTATTCCTGACACCAATGCTTTTTTAGCCTTGACAATTCTTGGAATAGAACTACCTGATCAAACACTTATCAGACGTGTTCCAAAGGTAATTCACCGCATTAAGAAACCTGTAGATGTCAACTCACCTAATCCTCCTCAGTTGCAACTAGGTCCTGGTCAGATTAACGTATCTGAAGATCAAGGAGGGCGCAAACCATTATTACAATCGGTTATTTTAGGTCATGAATTTACATGGTTAGGTTCAGGCCCTATCGGGGAAAAAAGTAAAACAAAGTATGAAAGAACCATCACCCAACCACAGAGAAAGAAAAATACTAAAGAAACCAATACAGTTGGTACAGGAGAACCTGATAGCTCTAAGGAAGTTCTAAATGTCCAAATTAACCCGACCACTAATGGAGATACAGAGTTTGAAGCTCCATATCATGGAAGAATCATGGGCCTATGGAATGCATGTTTAAAGGCACGCTCGTTAAATCCCAGTATTGTCAATGCAGTCCACTATTATACTTTTGAGGAAGAGTTTGATTACAGCGATAAACCCACTCTCATGGCTTTTTTCGTTAATTCAGAAACATTAAATAATAAAGATATTACAGATGGAGAAAAACAAACTTATAAAAATTGGTGTTATGCAAACTCAAATAAAACAGCACTTCGTGGAGCATTGGTCATCCGATTATCTCTTGTAAATTGCCCTCCAGTTTATCTTTTCGATATACAACCAGCGACTTACGTTTCAACTGTAGATGGGGAAAGTGTTCTCAAGGAGCGTGGGCATGCTGGTCTAATATTTAGGTCAAGAACCGTAGAACAATTTGAGCAGTATATTTCTGGGCTCATGGAGAGCCTGCCTTTGTCAGAGGGCTCTTATACGACAACTCTCCTAGGCTCCAATTTGGTTACTCAATTATTTGTTTTTAGACATTCAAAATCTGCTGGCTTGTCAGAGGGTGAATCAACGTTATTGAATGCTCTAAGAAAAATTGGAATTACGAATATCAAGTTAAAGGAGGAAAAGGAGGAAAAGGAGGAAAAATAATTTTCGAATCTTACAATTGTGACCATCTTCTTTTAGCCTATTCCATAATTCTTTCCTATGGGTAATTTTATTACATATCAAATTGAATTATATATAGTTTAATGGCACTTTTAAGTGCCATTAAACTTGGGTACCACTTGTGACTAGATAAGCACCTATATTAGGAATATTTAACCTTTTTAAACTCAGTGTTCTGAATCCTTTGGTATATTTTCAATAATGCAATGATGAATATCATCGTGATTGTTGAGTGATGTTTCAGCCTGAATAGTGACATGCTCAATACCTAGATTTTGTATGACATTCTCCAGATCATGTAAGAGTATCTGCACTTCCTGCATACTCATTTCTTCACTTACAACAATATGGCAGGATAAAATATAACGTTTACTTGTCAGACTCCATATATGTAAATCATGTACACCTTGAATTCGCTGGTCTTGAAGAATGGTTTCTTTGATTTCTGCCAAGTCAAATTTTTCTGGTGTACCCTGCATTAAAACATGCGAAGCCTTTACTACAACTGAATATCCACTGCGAAGAACAAGTATTGCAACTAGAACACTGGCTAAAGTATCTGCCCAGGCCCATCCAAAGAAGTAGATACATAGCGCAGCAGCAATTGCGCCAATAGAACCTAACAAATCACTGAGTACATGCAGGTAAGCACCTCGCATATTCAAGTCGTGTTCGGTATCACTACCTTTAAAAATCATTACTGCAACAATGATATTAATCAGCAATCCAATACTGGCAACGATCAACATCCCTTGTACTTCAATATGTTGTGGCTGCTGGAACCGTAGAATTGCCTCAATAAAGATGTACAGTGCGATACCAACCAGTGTAATACCATTCAATGCAGCAGCCAGTATTTCAAAGCGTTGATAGCCGTATGTTTTATTTTTGGTAATCTGTTTTTGACCGATAAAGACTGCTGCAAGTGCAATACCAAGTGCAACAGAGTCACTCAGCATGTGGCCAGCATCCGAAATCAAGGCCAAACTATTGGTAATAAAACCACCTATAAATTCCACTGCCATAAAAATGGTAATCAGTAAAAAACTTATGGTCAGAATTTTTTTATTACTCGGGATATGGCTGTGGTCGTGATCATGATGATGACCACCATGACCGTGATGGTGTCCTGAGTGATCATGGTTGTGTTTATGGCCGTTACCATGACTATGCTTATGCCCAGAATGATCATGTTCAGAGTGTTTATGCTTGTGATCTTGTGTATGGTTGTGCGAAGACATTTTATAGCATTCCTGATTATGGCTCTAACTGACTACGCAATGGATGATTGTTGTAGTAATCACCGATGTATGTAATCTTATTATTTTTAACCTCAAAAAATGAAGCACCTTTAAAAGTGATTACTTTTGCGTCTTTTTTACCAGACTGGTCTTTTTTATTGAGGGTTCCCTGAAGCTGCCATTCGACAGCAACCTTATCACCAACAATGAGTGGCGGGGATGTAAGCGTCATCTTCCGATCAGGAATGACTGTTAATAAAAACTTGGGTACCTCAATTACAGATGCTGTACCTTTACGGGTTTCTTCATTACTTGTATTGAAATACTCAACATTCGGGTCAAGAACTTTAGTCAGGTCATCTGGCTGCGTACCATTCCAGATATTAAGATAGCTCTCCACGGTTTCCAAAGCTGTATTGATCGGTGCTTTTGCATGCGAAATTGAAGCTAATCCTAACGTCATAAGAATGAGTAAGAATGTCATGAAAAAAGGCTTTGATTTTTCCTCTTGACCATCAAAATCTTGCTTCAATTGATTGATATAAATAATGTTCATCACATTCACCTTAGACTTGAGTAAGTTCATCAGCGATCCGTTCGGCATCTTCCCTGGTATCGACGATTTCATAAGGTATGCCAAATGCCTTTACAGCCATTTCCGTCATCTTTCTGATGGCAACTCTTTTTTCCTGATCAGGTTCAATGCAGATAATTGCCTTACACAACTGATTAAGTTCATCTTTATGGTTTTTAAGCCAAAGACCACGTTGTTTAAAGTCTTCAGGTGTTTCTTGCATTGATAATTGATCATAAACAATCACAAACGGACTACTCATTTCCAGGAACTCCTGCATTTCCAACTGCCATTGAGGTGAATAGCCTGGAACTGCCTGATCTTGCTTAAACTCAACAAATGGGAAGTTTTCTATATCATGGATAATAAATTTCATTTACATGACCTCATATTCTGTTTCATCTTTTCAGGAATTCATCTCTTTCCATCAAAAGATGAACTCCATCGATGTGCTATTTCAAAGATTTACGTTCAATCTGTACGGTATGTTCATTCCAGCCTCCACCTAATGCCTTGTAAAGGTTTCTGTAGCAGTTGCCTGTATGCTAGAGTTTCCAATAATTGGAAGGTCAATAGATCAGCCTTAAAAATACATAACAAATTAACATATGTTTAATCATTCATATGTTTAGTGCTAAAATAACTTAAATATTGCTACTTGAATAGCAAATATGAATAAATGATCATATGTATATATTTTTAAGAAGAAAAAGGAGTGAAGAAAATGAGTGTTTGCTACATTACTCTGAAATATGCTTAGCCATATCCGATAGAACCTGACTTACATGAATATCATCTATTTCATAAAAGACTTGTTTAGCTTGACGTTCACCTTTGACTAAACGGGCTGAACGCAATAAACGTAGATTGTGACTGACCAAGGACTGGGATAAATCAAGGGCATCACTGATTTCACCTACTGAACTAGGTCCACGCATACAAAAAAGTAGAATTTTAAGTCGTGAAGCATCACCCAATAGCCGAAATGTTTCAGCTAAAGACATAATCTCCTCTTGAGATAATTCTGTAGGGTGATCTTTAAAACTCATATTTATACTTAAATTCCAGTCATTAGCGAAAATATAGATGTTTACATATTCTACCCTTGACCTTTCCATAATGGCAAGGTTTATGCTCTTAGCAACTGGATAAGCTCTATAGGTATATCTTATGGGAACAGCAACAAATAAGCTTTCTAATAATATGAAAGTTACATTAAAAATTGAAGGTATGACATGTGCCAGTTGTGTTGGACGTGTTGAAAAAGCCCTCAAAAAAGTTGATGGTGTACAGTCAGCCTCGGTCAATCTGGCGACAGAACGTGCAGATATTGTACTTGATCAGCCTGTGGATCGTCAGGTACTGGTTCATGCCATTGAACAGTCAGGCTATGACGTGCCTGCAAATAATATTGAATTATCAATTAAAGGCATGACCTGTGCCAGTTGTGTAGGTCGTGTCGAAAAAGCCCTTAAAGCCGTTGCAGGTGTAAAAGAAGCCAATGTCAATCTTGCAACTGAGCGTGCAACGGTCAGTGGTACAGCAAATGTCGATGCCTTGATTGCCGCAATTGATAAAGCTGGTTACGATGCCACAGAAATTCAGGCTTCTATTCCTGACCAGACAGAGCAGCTTGAGAAAAAAGATCAGGAACGTGCTGAACTTAAACGTGATTTGATTCTCGCCTCCCTGTTGGCTTTACCTGTATTTATTCTGGAAATGGGATCTCACCTTATCCCTGGTGTACATCAACTGATTGATCAAACTATTGGGATGCAGAATAGCTGGTATTTACAATTCATACTGACCACACTGGTTTTGGTTATTCCAGGACGAAGATTCTATCAGAAAGGTTTTCCTGCATTATTCCGTCTAGCTCCTGATATGAATTCTTTGGTCGCTGTGGGAACATCAGCAGCATATTTGTTTTCTATTGTTGCCACATTCATACCAAACATCCTCCCATCAGGAACGGTGAATGTGTATTACGAAGCGGCTGCGGTGATTGTCGCATTAATCTTACTGGGTCGTTTCCTTGAAGCAAAAGCCAAAGGGCGAACCTCTGAAGCAATCCAGCGTTTAGTCAGCTTACAAGCCAAAACTGCCCATGTTTTACGCAATGGTCAAATGGTGGATATTGCAATAGACCAAGTGGTTGCAGGTGACATTATCATTGTAAAACCAGGGGAAAGAATCCCTGTTGATGGTCAAGTCACGGATGGAAAAAGCTTTGTCGATGAATCCATGATTACAGGTGAACCAATCCCTGTGGAAAAAGGCATCGGCAGTGATGTAGTGGGCGGTACCATTAACCAGAATGGCACGTTGACTTTTACCGCTGTGGCGGTGGGTGGCGAAACTATGCTGGCTCAAATCATTCGTTTGGTTGAGCAGGCACAGGGTTCTAAAATGCCGATTCAGGCTGTGGTGGATAAAGTGACCTTATGGTTTGTACCTGCGGTGATGATTGCCGCAGTGCTTACATTCCTGGTCTGGCTGATTTTTGGTCCATCACCAGCCTTAACTTTTGCATTGGTTAATGCGGTGGCAGTGTTGATCATTGCCTGTCCTTGTGCAATGGGATTGGCGACACCAACCTCAATTATGGTCGGTACAGGTCGTGGTGCAGAGTTGGGAGTACTGTTCCGCAAAGGCGAAGCCTTACAACTGTTAAAGGATGCCAAAGTTGTTGCAGTCGATAAAACAGGGACATTAACAGAGGGTCATCCCGTACTGACTGACTTTGAAGTGACTCAATTCTTTGAGCGTGATTATGTCCTAGGCATGGTTGCGGCTGTTGAATCCCGTTCTGAACATCCGATTGCTAAAGCAATTGTTGATGCGGCAAAAAGTGAAAACCTGACTTTACCTAAAGTTGATACGTTTGATTCAGTCACAGGCATGGGTGTCTGTGCAACCATCAATGGTAATGAAGAAATCAATATTGGTGCAGACCGTTATATGGTTCAACTTGGTATTGATGTTGCTCCATTTGTTGCCACAGCTCAGCGTCTGGGTGATGAGGGTAAATCACCACTTTATGTTGCTGTCGATGGTGAACTGGCAGGAATTATTGCAGTTGCTGACCCAATCAAAACCACAACGCCAGCAGCGATTAAGGCTCTACACCAATTAGGTCTCAAGGTAGCAATGGTGACGGGTGACAATGCTCGTACTGCTCGGGCAATTGCCAAACAATTGGGTATTGATGAAGTGATTGCTGAAGTTCTACCAGAGGGTAAAGTCAGTGCGGTTAAAGAGCTGAAAGCAAAATACGGCAATATCGCTTTTGTGGGTGATGGGATTAACGATGCACCCGCTTTGGCTGAAGCTGATGTCGGACTTGCGATTGGTACAGGTACAGATGTTGCAATTGAATCTGCCGATGTCGTGTTAATGTCAGGAAACTTACAAGGTGTTGCCAATGCGATTGCCTTGTCCAAAGCAACGATTGGTAATATTCACCAGAACTTATTCTGGGCATTTGCCTATAACACCATGTTGATTCCTGTTGCTGCTGGTATATTGTACCCAGCCTATGGAATACTGATGTCCCCAATCTTTGCAGCAGGAGCAATGGCTTTGTCCAGTGTATTTGTACTTGGCAATGCATTACGTTTACGTCGATTCCAGCCACCATCCGTCAGTCAAGGCTAAGGAGGATATGATGAACATTGGTAAAGTCTCTAAAGCTTCGGGAGTTACCGCCAAGATGATTCGTTATTATGAGCAGATTGGCCTAATTCCTGCTGCGGGACGTAATAATGCAGGTTATCGCTCTTACTCAGCAAATGATGTTGAACGTTTAAAGTTTATCAAGCGAAGTCGTGAACTCGGTTTTTCAGTAGCAGAAATATCAGACTTACTTGATTTATGGAATAACCGCGGTAGACAGAGTGCTGATGTCAAACGCCTTGCTCAGGGTCATAGTGAAAAGCTGGAAGAACGTATCAATGACCTACAGCAAATGGCGAATACCCTCAAGGACTTAATCGACTGTTGTGCTGGTGATAATAGACCCGACTGTCCGATTCTTGAAGGCTTGCAAGAACCTCACAATGAAATAAAGGACGTTCACCATCATAACGACCTGCTTTCCGTTTCACCTTTAACCCGAAAGAAATAGCAATAGGATATAGGGAGAAGTAAAATTAATTTTACTTCTCCCTATTTTTTATATTTATAACTATGAACTAAAATATGTCATTTCTTTTAGATACTTACATTGTCAAATAACTGCTAATTTAACATCACAAACATTCCTAAATATTGAGCTTATAATTCATTGCCCACAAAAAAGCGACTCAATAGAGAGTCGCTTTATCATTTCGTCCGTTTTTAACGAGGAGGAAAACCAGCCTCGGTTAAAGCCTCAACGATTTGCTGCTGTGTTGCAGTTGTTTCAACTTTTACACTACGATTGGGTGGTTCGGTGATGACCTTTGCATTGGCATCTATTGCTTGAATTGCTCTGGTTACACCACGGGCACAGCCACCACAAGTCATATCTTCAACATGAAATTCCATATTTAACTCCACTATTACTATTCAGGATGTGTTTAATATAAACCTTGCCATAATTGTAAGGTCAAGCATTAAAAGTAAAATTAATGTCCCTCAGATATATAATTGACTGTGTACTTAGGTATTTCTACCTCCAAGTTTTCATCTTGGACCTTAACCTGGCAAGATAGTCTTGATTGGGCCGTAAGCCCCCAGGCACGATCCAGTAAGTCCGCCTCTACATCATCCATTTCTTCTAAACTGTCGAACCCTTTTTTCAGAACAACATGGCATGTTGTACATGCACCTGATAAATCGCAGGCATGTTCTATGGGAATGCCATGATCCAATAAACTTCGACATAAATTACTTCCGCTTTCAATTTCAAGTTCCGCACCCTCTGGACAAATCTTTTCATGCGGAATAACTATAATTTTTGGCATATAACATAATCCTCAATTCATCAAATTTATAGATAAAACAAGGGGCTTTAAAAAGCCCCTCATTTAAAAGAATATCGAATAGAGAAGTATCTACTTATGTTTACTTAACCATTCATTCATCATCTTGATTTCTGATTCCTGGGCAGAGATAACATCTTCAGCAAGCTGGCGTACTTCTGGATCAGAACCATATTGAAGAACTACTTTTGCCATATCAATTGCACCTTGATGATGGGGGAGTCATGCCTCTCATGAAATCAACATCAGCATTTCCTGTAAATGGAACCATCATATCTGCGTGCATTTCATCATTGATCTTAATATATGCTTGAGTTGATGGGCTATCTTCATTTTTGCTGCCAGAATGATTTTTGTTTTTTGCCAACCATTCATTCATCATCTTGATTTCTGACTCTTGGGCAGAGATAACGTTCTCGGCAAGCTGACGCACTTCTGGATCAGAACCGTATTGAAGAACTACTTTTGCCATATCAACCGCACCCTGATGGTGAGGAATCATACCCAACATAAAGTCAGTATCTGCATTTCCCGTGAAATCAATACCCATTCCGCTGTGCATACGAGTATTTACTTCCATATAGGCATTTGTAGATGGATTATCTGTTTTAGCTGAACCATTCATATCATGGTGCATTGAATGGCTTTCATGTTTATTCTCACTCATTGAATTTTCCTTTGGAGCGTCAGAAGAGGAACACCCCGCACTAAATACAATCGCACCGATCATTAACATTGGAACAAAGTGTTTCATGGAGTTATCCTCTTACTACAATTATGAAAAAATAATGGGTAATAAGCTCGGAAGTTATTCTTTCATATCAGGTACATCATTACCCTTGATGTAGCAACTCTATTCTTTCCAATTATGGTAAGGTCAACACCTAATCAAATAAAAATAATTAAAAGAATAAAACAATTAAAAACAAATACTTAAAGACAATTAACTCCGTAGTGAGTCACAATAATCAATAGAATTAAAAAAATCACCTCCAATCACAAATAATATTTTTATATAAATATCAATGTGATATGTGTCTTCATGGTTTCACAATTATTTATTTGACTATTGGATGCACTACAAAAGACTACAAACATTCTCAAACTTTATACTTAAAAATTATCTTACTTCCCATCTTAAATTTGAGCATTTATGACAATAAAACCTTATTTATTAAAACCTTAAAATAATTATTAAGGTATAATTATTTTAACCATAACTACTATTTTTTGAGTTTCACAATGTCTGAAATTGATTTTTATAAAAGATTGAACAGATTAGAGAAAAGACGAAAAGGTACTGACCTTACATACAATGCTTTTGATAGTGTAACAGCAGGCGTAACTTCATTTAATGAGTTTGATGAATTAAAACGTACAATAGAAAAATGGCAGATTGTATCAGACAAACCATCTATCCGTTATGCAGTAGGAGCAATGCAAGAAGTTAGTAAACGTTACACAGAAATCAGTATTGAAACTGCTAAAAGAATTGAAAAACAATTAGAGCCTAGGCTACTAAATAATCATAACATTGTCACAGAATACAGATTACAAGGGTCAGTTCCCCTAAATATTCATATCAAAGGTGTAAGTGATGTTGATTTACTTGTACTTAACAAATCACATTATCGTACAGAGGGTTATTTAGGTACTTTACGTCATGATGATATAAAAATATTAAGAGAACTCAGGAACGCGTGCACTTATGAATTAAGACAAGCATATCCTGCCGTAACAATTGATACTACTGGTGCTAAATCTATAACTTTAACAGGTGGATCACTTCCTCGGGATGTAGATGTTGTACCCTCTCATTGGGTAGAAACATATGAGTACCAACAACAAAAGCACCTTTATTTAAGAGGAGTCAATATTCTAGATAATAAAACTCCTACTACATTGATGAACTTACCTTTCAAGCATATTTTTTATATAGATTACAAATGTAAATACTATGCTGATGGAGGATTGAAAAAATCTATCCGCCTTTGTAAAACAATAAAAGCCGATTTAGTTGAAGAGGGCAAAGTAATTTACTTAAGTAGTTTTGATCTAGCCTCTATTATGTATCATTCCAATCTAGAAAATTTAAAGAAAGGTAGAACAAATGCTTTAGCAATAGTTCTTGAAACAAAAAGATTTTTTGATTATCTGTATCATAACCCAAACTATAGAAATAGCTTATATACACCTGATATGACCAGAAAAATATTTGATAGTTATCAGAAAGAAACCTCTCTCACAACAATGAGCATTGCCTTAGATAAACTCGTTACGGAAATACGTAAAGATTTGGGTTACCTATATGACGAAACCATTGGCTCTTATCCATTAGTTATCTAATTTTTCCCATAACATTGTTCCCATGGTTCTTCGACCAGTAACATTATAATATTTAGCACTGGCACTTTTATTGTCTTTATGAAGTGTCAGCTCTACAAATCCTCGATGGATACGTAACTCTTCATGATCTAAATCTTTTGGTTTGTTTTCATAACTATAAAGAACTTTGTATTCTTCAATTTCGTCATAAATAATTGCAGCAGAAATACTGTCAGATGTGGAAAATTCTGTTTCTAATCTGATTCTTACTTTATCCCAACTTTGTAAAATTGTTACTTTTCCAATCCACTCTCTATTGTGCTTAATCATTTCAGAATTTTCTTCTTGGTAATCAGAGATACCTTTACATGACCATTCTCCCGAAATATCAGGATATTTCAGAATCTTGAAAAATAAACCTGTTTTCCATATCCATTTATCAAATAGAAAATAAAAAGTAAGAAATAATAAAGCAGTGATAGCACTAGAAATGATGACATTCCAATAAGGAGACAATCCACCCAAGAACTTCAGTAAAAAGTAAATCAATATCCAAGATATAAACGTAGCAAGTGAATAAACATATTTCCCTGCATGAGACCTATTGAATCCATTATGAACACAATATTCATGACCTAATTGCCCCATACATACCCTCTGGAAGCCCAAAATTCAGTTTTAACTTTATGTAGCTACATTAGCGTTATATGGTCCAGTTATACAAGCAATTTAGGTATCCAATATTGCTGATCACCAAACCTCACTTCAAAGCCATCATTCAGCCCCCTATAATTAATACTATCCATTTGATTAAAAAAGGATTTATCCAAATTATGAAAATACATCAATCCTAACTTTATCCACTCTAGTTCATTAAAATTTTCCTCTGGGGCTTTCATGATGGCCAACAATTGTTTTTCCAGTTTCTTCATATTACTTTTTTCTGTTATTTTTTCATCTAGTACCCATGACGTATCAAGGTTCGTATCATAATTCTTGTTTAAAAAATTAAGAAAGCCAACAATAGCGCAAGCTTGTCCAGGGGACTTAAATAAGTAATATTTTACATGCCACATTGTTGGTAAATCTAATCGTGATTGACTTACCAACAGCATTAAAGCAGATGCTGGTTTCATGGCTAAACGGGCAGAACGTATACTCGTTTTCCCTAAATCCATTTTATTTATTAAAACCTGATAATAGTTCTGAAGAATTTGGGCTGAAAGCGATGAACCAGGACATGAGTTCGCCAGTTTTCTCAGTTGGTCAAATTCAGAACAGTGGCCTTTAGATTGGGTATCTATATGCAGGTGATGTACTGCAACCAACCACCGGATGGGCAGCTCATATTTGCGTAAACCACTTGTTCTTAGTCTATGTAATAAAGAGTCATTGTCTGGGATCTGATCTCCCCAAAGATCACTGGTCTTTTCAAAAAAATGAATATGTTTACGAATTAGTAATGCAGCCTTATGCGGTCCAACCTCATGATCAAGCCAATTCATATAATCTTTAAAGTAACCTTTGAGGCTTGGATTTACTAATGTATTAACCAGTTCCTTAATCCTATTCCCCAATATTCTTCGCCATGTACATAATTCACAGTATTTCCCATATCCAGCAGGAATCTGTTGCTGGCAAGTTAGACATTGAAGTGGTGGACAGGTCAAACATTTCTTACAAAGCATTTTGCCTGACACAACATCCTGTTCAATCAACCTATATCTTCTACAACTTTGGCATGTCTGGTAATCACGGGTTGCACACTTTGGGCAAACTCTTAAATTATCTCCAAAACGGCTGATACGAGATAAGCGTTGTGATGTCACACCACACCGTTCACAAGCTTGAAACTCTCTAAAATAAACTGAACAACTATTACAAACAGGGCCTTGCTCCGTTATTTTTCCTATAGGGTAATCAATACGCTGACATCTAATGCAAGGTCTATTGGTTTCACATTGTTGGCAAACGGCCAAGTTATCAGCTTTATATAATCTGGAACTTTTACCACACGACGGACAATCCTGTTTTTTAAAAACTCGTACATAGCACTTATGGCAATAGTTACGCTGTTTATAAAGTCGGTGTATCTTTTCAACCGCATCACCACATTCATCACACTGAGGCATGGTGTTGTCCCCCCAAAAGTTACCCTAGTTTTCTTTTTAATCTTAAAAACTTGCGTATTACAGTCTCCTTACTTTTAGGTTTAAAGGTAGCTACCAATGCTCTCTTTGGAGGGTAGTTCCGATAAATCGAGCCTAATTGTTCTTCAACAGGCCTTAATATGGCTGGCAACTGGTTTCTCTTATCCCAAAATGAAGACCTGTTCATATTTAAAGATTTTGCTGTTTCAATAAACTTTTCCTGGGGAATAATGAGTAATTGATAAATACAGGAAAATAGCCGTTCTCTCTCGGTAACTGGAAGTTGGTTAACAGCCAATCCATTCGATATAAGCTCAGGATGGGGCACCTGAATTCTGAGTTGTTCAAGAAAAGCCCATCCTTTTCCATTTACTGAGCCAGCTAAAGCTTTTCTAATAAATTGTGAAAATAACTTAATCACCGTTAACCAATCAGTTACTGAAATCAACTTGTCTTGATAGGTTGCACAGCCTTGTTCCAGGAATTGATCAAAGATTTTTTGGAATGCCAAGGCATGACAATCCACAAGGCTTTTATTAACCTCCAATAGACTTTTTTTACATATTGAACAGCAAGTCATAACCTGATCAGGGGCTTCAAGACGTCTAGGTTGAATAGCATTATGGCAATGAGGACATTGATCATGTAAATGCTGATTATGTTTTATACAACCTGTATGCCAGGCAAAACGCCAAGGCAGACGGAAATAGGCAACATTATCCTCAGATAGACACTCAGGACAATATTGCCAGCCACCTCGATGCTTACGGTTTCTTGTACCTAATACCAAGTACCATGCATCAAGAGTTTGATTATCCAGATTATATTTAATTAAAAAATTGCGAAGCGTAGCAGAATTAAATTGGCTTTCATCAATTTTTGTCGTATTGATCAATACCTGTACTTGCTCTGCACTTAAACCACGATCTACATCTACAGACCAGATTCGCCATTTGGGCCAAAGTACTCCAGTTAAACTTAATGGGTCACAACCACTGTCAAGTGCGGCACGTATCAACCAAGAAGATAATGCCTCATCTTGCTTTAAGTCCGTGGGAATAAACCATGAATGGATTTCTGTTGCACTTATCATACCTAGTCCTCCACATTGCTTATTTCACACTTTCTAGCAAGCTACGGTCGATAAACTCCTGACCAGAAACAACAGCTTTCTTTGCGGCGTCCCGTAAAATCGTTCGCAGATTACCTAAGTTTCCATCTGTAATATCATGCAGATATTTTACTGTTGCTGGTTCAGCCAGTTTTGAAGCCTGTTTGAGGGGAAGAACTTTCTCAAATTTATTTACCATAGCTTGAAAGTCTTTATCTAGTTTCCATAAGGGCAAATTAACCACACGAAAACGGCTGACATGCTGTGGATCAGTACGCAGAACACTAATTGCTTCTTCTGTACCAAACCCAACAATGGGTATCTGTGTTTCATTACACAAATACTTAATCGCATTCATTACTGTTCTTTGCTTAATCGGACTGCCACATAATAGAGAATTCATTTCGTCGATAATGAGGAGCTTTACCTCATAAAGTTTAAGGCAATGGACCACTTGGTAACGTAGCTTCGCAACGGGATCTCTTTCTCGAAAAGGAACCCAGAACTTATCAAGAATAGCCATATACAGAGCTTTTTCATCAGGGGAAACAGGTGCCTGTACAATGATTACAGGTTTTACTGCATTATTTTCTGCATTGACATAACCCTCCCCATACAGCTTAAAGAACTGGTTAATAATTGAGGTTTTACCATTATTTGGCTTACTCAATACCAGTAAGTTGGGCATACGGCTCCGCTTAGGAAGTGTCAGGAATCCTTTCAATTGGTCTAACAAGTCATTGGCTGCTGGATACCCAATCCATCGGTCCTCTTCCAGGAAGTAGAGTCTGTCCTCATTAGACTGTTCCACAATAGGGCGAAACTCTTGAAAAACATGTGAATAGTTACTCATGAAATATCCTCATCATTTTCCAGCTCATCGAGAGGCAATAAACCATATACGTTTTCAAGCTGTTGCTCCAAAATCGTACTCTCTTGTTGAGGTTTTTTGCCCTGAATTGAAGCAGGGTTAACACTCTGTTGATGTTGGGTACTGCGCTGATGTGATCTGCGAGCCCGTCGAGTTTTAGTACTTGCCTCCTGAACACGCTCCCGAAGTTTAGCTAGAGCCTGTCCAAGTTCATGATCTTTTAGATATTCGCCAGTTTCCTTTTTCAGTTCCTGAATCTTTTTGTGTTCCCAAATACTAAATGGTGGAATACTTTGATCCGCTAAAGGAACCTTAAAATAATTTTTGATTTCGGGATCAAAGAACCATATCTCACTAATATTTCTTGGATCACGCCTAAAGATAAATTTACGTTTTTCCTTTTGATTATCAGGGTCTACAGCATTAATCCAACCTCTTAGTACATCAGCATAATAAGCAAGACCATCAATTGTTACACCTGTTGTTTGAATCGTCCTTTCAAAACTTGGTAGAAAATCAAGAAAGAAATTATGATCATTTGCAGGCAATCTAGCAGCCCCAGAACCTAACGTGTTTTTATCACCAAAGATACCTAACTCAAAAGCATGTAGTGGAGAAGTACCTAAAGCAGAGTGTTTCCTTTTGTGGTAAACATTACAGATAAAATCAATCAGCCAGTCCTCAAATTCGGAGAATGTGAAAACTGCTTCCGCATCTGAGTTATAGCCTTTTCTTTCAAAAATATTTGAAAAAGTTGTTCCTGGAACTGCGTGAATATCGGTTGCAAATGTTCCCATCAAACGTTCAATGTGCCCGCCAAAACGTGGTTTTTTAACTGGTCGGTATTCCAGACGAATATCATGTGCCATACAAGCATTTCTGAAAGTTTCTGAGTGAAACTCAGGTCCATTATCGACATGAATGGTGTTCATAATTCCCCAGACAGGCCATTCAGCTTGAATCTTGCGCGAAGCTAGCCATTTCTCTTTGGGCAGTACAGCTTGAGAAACGCTCATTGCAATAGACATAACAGAGGGGGCATCTAATGATAAGTAATATCCCACAACTACCCTTGAACGCACATCAATTGCCAACGTAAGAAAAGGTCGTCCTATAGGACACCTGCTAAAATCATCAACCAGAATAAGATCAACAGGCGTATGGTCAATCTGTACGACGGCAAGTGGATAATCAGCATGAGGGAATTTCCCTGCGGCAGGTGTAAATTTGTTATCGGCCTTTTCCTTATGTCCCCTCTTACGAAGAGAGTCTCTCTGGCTAATCGCTGCAATACGATTTCTTACTGTATTGGCATGAGGCACCTCTAGGATATGGTATTCATGACATAAGCGTTTCACTTCAAGTACAACTTTTTGAACACTTATTCTTTGATTAGTTAGGTATAAATCCTTGATGGCTTTTTCAATGATTGCTTCAGCATGTTTATTAATTATCTTCTTGCCTTGTGGCAATCCCTCTTTTCTGGGCCGCAATCCATCAATAGTTCCATATGCCTTATAGATTTTTAACCATCTATAGATAGTGGCTGGATTAATATCATGTTCTTGGGCTCGTAACTCTACTTCCTTACGACCACTCACGCCTCCCTCAATGAAAGGTCGGATGATGTTGAAACGTCTTTCAGCCTCAATCCAGTCTTTATCAGCGATGAGCTCTAGATCTTCATACTGTTCCACAGCTATTGATGGCCTTAATTCACTGATAGCCGCGATACTTTTCCTGCCAGTATTATTGTTTTCAACAAAAACCGATTTTAGGTCAATGACTTCAATAATCGTATGGGGAATCCCTTTTATCTGAACCGGCTCCCCAGCAGCTATTTTGATATTCACACGTCTATCATTCATGACAACTCCCATTTACCCAAAGTTCAGTAGATGGCTGTAAAGGCATACTTAAATCGCAAACCAGATAACCATGAGCAACTAAATACCAGATTTGACTAATTCCATTGGCTCTGTCCCATTTTCCAAGAAAATGTCTGGCTAATAGAGTCTCAAAAGTTACTGCTCCTCGATCTCTCACATAATCCAATAAGTGCTTTGAATCAGCAGGGGGAAATTCCATCTTTCGGTACTTTTGTAAAAACATGGCATTCGACCATAACTGGTCCCGAATACGCCCCTCATGTGCAATATGAAATTTCCAACCCTCTTCTTTGCATACCCTCATGGCAGCACGATATCTAGCTTTCCATAGATGCAAATTAAGTTGCAATTCATCTGTAGGTTTTACTTCAACCAGTTTAGGTGCAATAAATGGAATAAAATCATTATGCTTATAAGTTACTAGGTAGTCAGGGGTGTAAACTCGTTTCTGTCCATTATCAAAATACTCAATGGTAAATGGTTGAGACTCAACAGCAAGAACATTGGGATCAACCTCTAATCGAATAAGGAAATCCCGTTCAAGAGTTGATTCAAAGGCAACTGCGGAATCTTTTTTAAAAGGATATAAACCAGATACACTGATACGTGTATTACCAATTTTTCTTCGAGCTGGTACGATGTTAACGGTGTCGCATGATTGATTGTTCATTCTAGGTTCCGTTGCATAGTTCTTTATAAAATTTGTCGCATAGTTCTTTATAAAAGGTGGTCTAAGTCTTTGACCCTAGCTTATATTGTCGCATAGTTCTTTGTAAATAACAGTGGATCACACCCTCGACCAGGTGAGATCACCTTAGCCCATTTAGGTGTACTTTTTCTCGATGAATTACCTGAGTTTGACCGAAAAGTCTTAGAAGTATTGAGGCAGCCTCTTGAGTCGAAAGAAATCGTCATTTCCAGAGCATCAAGACAAATTACTTTCCCGGCTAATTTTCAATTTGTCGCTGCAATGAATCCATGTCCATGTGGATATGCCTTCAATCAAGACAGTCGTTGTCAATGTTCACCTGAATCAATTAAGCGCTATCAAAATCGAATTTCTGGCCCTCTACTAGATCGGATTGACTTACATATTGATGTGCCACCTTTACCTCCTCAAGACATGCAAAGCACTACACCGATGGAGAATTCTGAAACCGTCAGAAAACGGGTGATTCAGGCCTATGAGTTGCAAATTCAACGACAAGGTGTGACAAATCAAAATCTAAGTTCTCAACAGCTTGATCAAGTGGCTCAACTAGATGATTCTGCAAAAAAGATTATCGCTATGGCTCAACAACGTTTGAATTTATCAGCACGTTCTTACCACCGAATCTTACGTGTCGCTCGTACAATTGCTGACTTAGCGTGTTCTGAACACATACAAACAGCTCACTTAACTGAAGCACTCTCTTATCGTAAACAGGAATAAAAAAAAGCGACTCAGTTGAGTCGCCTTTTTTAATTGAGTTGAGTTTAGAAGCTATAACCCAATGCTAATACCATTTTATTCTTTAAATTGTTTCCATAACGATCATCACCACCAATAATATAATTCATGCTTGCTGTGACACCTGTTTCCCCTAAAGCTTTACTTAGACCAATATCAAAGTGACGGAAATTAAAACTTTCTGACTCTGGTGTTTCTGCAACATACTTACCGTCTTTTTCATAAACATATAAACCCAAAGCTGTGTCCAAGCTAAAATCGTTTGGTAGAGGATAACTATATGTAGCTTTTAAATATGTGTCTCCAGCGTTCCCCCAACCTGTATCCTCCAACAAAGTTTGAGCAGTTACTCCGACATCTTTGTAATTCAGACCGAGTAATAATTCAAAGCCATCATAAACTGAGGTTTCAACGTCATAATAATAGTAATAAGTTGTACCTACAGTAAAACCAGTGTTTTCATTGATTGAACCGTTGTAACCCACATAAAAATTATTTTCCATTGGATTGTTAGTACCGTAAGCATCTGTACCTAACGTAGATGTCCACCACCCTGCGTACAATCCAGAACTATGGCTATAGTCTAATCCACCTTGTAATGTAGCTTCAGTATTTTCAGGAGCTGCCGTATTACCACGCAATATATAACTTGATAAAACACTGATATTACCTGATACAGAATGCGGTGAAGTTGGTGCTTCAGCAAAAGTAAATGTTGATGCAGATGCTACAACTGCTAGACCCAATGCTTGAATTGCTAATTTCATATTTATGTTCCCCCACATCATGATTAGATGCTTTTTCGGTTTATTTGTTGAACTCATATGTGAATTAGCAATAGCTATGCCAAAGTTAAAGGTGTCTAGATACAAAGGAATTAAAACAACGAGATAAAATAATTTAAATTAATGATTTTATTAGTATATTTATTTAAATTTCTTATTTTTAAAAATACTTAAAGCAATTTTTTGTGATGATCCCCTTCAGTTAAAGATATATCTTTTTAGATCACACATTCATTTACAACTTGCCTCATTTTAAGGCTATTTTTTAATCAACCTTAAATTTGGAGTATCAAATTAGTGCAACACTAAAAGAAAATGATGTCTTCACCACATAAAAATTAAATGAAAATGAACTGAATAAATATCATTCTTATTTAAAATTATATATTGATCCTTATTTACTTCTAGAGTTACAAAAAAAACGTGCCAGAGTGACTAAATTAAATAAAAAAAGGAATATTAGGTTAAAAATAAATATATGTTATTAATAGTTAAATTTAATTTTATAATACTTTTAATCTTTAATAATTCACAACTTAGTTCAATTTATATACTTTTTACTTATGACTTTATGTGCGAAATTGTGAATAATAGAGCCAATTTTGTTATACATTACGTATACAAATACTAAACATTAACCATAATCATTTTGTATGAGGCTCTCTCCCAATGCAAAAATTCCAAAAACTAAGCTTAGCAGTTCTTATTCAAACTGCTTTAATTTCTACTGCATTTGCGAGTGAGCAAAGTGAATCAAAGGGATTCGTAGAAGATGCTGAAGGATCAGTATTATTCCGTACAGGTTTCTTGCATCGTGATAAAAAGAACGGTGTCGAAGATACCAGCTCAGCAGCTCAAACAGCCATGGTTAAAATTGAGTCTGGTTTCACGAAAGGTATCGTTGGTTTCGGTGTTGGTGTTATTGGTGATGCTTCTTTCAAAATAGGAAAAAATGGTCACACAGGCAATCAAATGATTCCTGTTAAAGATCAGTTAAATTCAGATGGCACTAAAGATGCATATGATCACTGGGTTCGTGGTGGTGGCTTTGTTAAAGCACGAGTTTCAAATACAACCATTACTTATGGTACACAAATTTCAGAAATCCCTGTGATCGCAAGTAACACAGCCCGTTTAACACCTGAGTATTTTACTGGCCTTTCGATTATTAGTAACGAAATAGATAACTTAAGTTTGTATGCAGGAAAATTTACTAAAAATCAATGGTCTAATGATATTAGTACTGATGAGCAAAATTTAGATCGTGCAGTCTATTGGGGTGCTAAATATAAATTTAATGATCAACTAAATTCTTCATACTATGGCTTAGATGTCAAAGACAAATTAGATCGTCATTATGCCAATGTGAACTATACACATGGTTTAAAAAACGATGCATCTTTAAGTTTAGATTTTTCTGGTTATCACACTGATTGGAAACAGGGTGCAGGTTCATCTGACCCACGTATTGACATCCAAGATTTAAGCAACTCTATCTGGGGTGTTTCAGCAAGTTATAGTAAAGATGTTCACAATGTGATGATCTCGTATCAAGACAATGCTGGAAATACAGGTTATGACTATGCTTATAACTCAGATGGTTTACAAAGTATTTATGTACCAAACTCATATTTATCTGACTTTAATGGTAATGATGAGAAATCTGTTGGTCTTCAATACAACTACAACTTCAAAAATCACGGCTTAGCAGGTTTAAATTGGACGACTGCATTTGTTTATGGTTGGGATATTGATGTTGCTGAAAATGACACTCCTTCGATAATTGTTGATCAAGCAGAAGAACATGAATTCTTCAACCAGATCAAATACACCATCCAAACTGGATATCTTAAAGATGCAAGCTTAAGATTACGCCACTCTTATTTACGTGGTAGTGATACGTACAACAACGCTTCTGGCAATTACGTGAGTAATGCAATTGGTTCGACCAACGAATGGCGTATTTGGTTAGATATTCCTGTAAGCTTATTCTAAGTTCAAACAATATCTAAACAAAAAACCTGCACAAAGTGCAGGTTTTTTATAAAAGCTACAAGATCAAAGTTTGTAGCTTTATTTATACATCAGGCAAATTATTTGTTTGCTTCAGCATAAGCAGCAATTGAGCTTAACACTTCTTGTTTAGCAACATCTGCACCTTCCCAACCACTTAACTTGACCCACTTACCTGGCTCTAAGTCTTTGTAGTGTTGGAAGAAATGTTCAATTTGGCTAATCAATAAAGGAGGAAGGTCAGTATATTCCTGAACATCTTTATAGATTGGCGTTAATTTATCGTGTGGTACAGCGACAAGTTTCGCATCAACACCACCATCATCTTCCATATTTAATTTACCCACTGGGCGACAACGGATAACCGAACCTGGTTCTACAGGATGTGGTGTAACAACTAATACGTCTAATGGATCACCATCAAGAGATAATGTATTTGGTACATAACCGTAGTTTGCTGGGTAGAACATTGCAGTACCCATGAAACGATCTACGAAAAGTGCATCTGAATCTTTATCAATTTCATATTTAATTGGTGCTGCATTTGCAGGGATTTCGATAATTACATAGATATCGTTTGGTGCATCTTTACCTGCAGGGATATTACTGTAGCTCATAGCAAACTCTTTACTGTCAGTGTTCATTAAAATGGGGTTGATTATAACGCTTTATTCAGCAATCATCATTCGATTATACAAGCTGAAGATGTATTTTAGGTATGGTGTTAGTCTGTTTTTCTTAGAGCAATCGAATAATTAATAAAAGCAATAAGATCGGACAAAGCATTGATAAGAACCAAACAATTGATCTAAGGGTCGCCCAATTACATAAATAACAAATCCCATAGATGATTCGTAAGACGATATATGCCGAGCCTAATAAAATCACCAATTGCTGTTGAACAACCATATACTCAGCCATCAAAACTGCCGCAATAAATAATGGCAAACTTTCAAAGCTATTTTGCTGCGCAGCATTCGCTCGAGCCGCTAAGCCTGTGGTTTTAGACATGAATTCACGCGGATTTTGATTATCCTGCCCTTTGAAACCACCTGCAATTTTAGCAATGACTGTAAATAAATAAGGGAGTAAACAAGCAATTAAAATAAGGTAAATAACACCTTCAATACCGTGCATGGATTTCAGTCCAATGATTTAAGCTGGTTTTATCTTAGCATGATGTTTGTGCGATAATTTTAGTTAAATTATTTTGTTTATTAAAATTCTGAGTAATGGCATGACCAATTCTGACCAAAAAAAGTTATTTGATGTTCTCGAGTTACAAAAGCAACATCAAAAACGTGTCGATCGTGTGCTTTATATCGTTCTTCCGATTATGGCTTTCTTGATCAGCGTAATTTGTGCCAATATGAATTGGCAATCGACTCTCGGCACATTGCTGGTTCTCATCATCGCCTTTATCGCGGTAGGGATTAAACGAGCAAATAAATGGATCTGGCTGAGCATTATTTCAGTATATAGCTTAGTTGATATTTACTTCAGTTATTCAGGACAGTTACCGAGTTCTGCTGTAGGACGTCATTTAGGTACAATGCTGACATTCACATTTATTATTGCAACAGCGCGACCTTATATCGACCGTTGGCTAATGAAAGAATAAAAATAAAAAA
>NZ_JFYL01000038.1 GCF_000632455.1 Acinetobacter sp. Ver3 | reverse complement strand
TCTCTCCATCATCAGGAATCATACCATCTGTATAAGTTGCAGATGCCCCAAATGGCTGATCATATAGAATACCGAAAGAGAAATTTTCGTTAAGTTGTAATTTCAAAGCTGCGCTTGGAAAATAATAATCATCACCCATATCACTAATTGGACCCAATTGATTTTTTCCAGATACATCAGGGTCAATAATGGAGATACCTGCTTCAAAGTAGTTATTGGGTTGTAAAAATGCTCCTATCGATTGACCTGAGCGATCCATAGCGGCTGCATAAGCCCCAGAAATCGGTAATAAAGCAAATAATACAGATGCACTGATGGTTTTTAATTTCATGTTATCTATCCTTAGATAATTTGAATTTTTAATTTAATAGAATTTTTTTAGTTATTTCCTTAAGAGCTGATAAATAAACGATTTATGCTTAAATGTTTATTTTTTACTCTACAAACAACATATCATAAAGGTAATGAGATGCAACAAAAATTTGACTGAAATGACATTTATTTTTTTTATTTTGGGTCAATTTGTTGATAAGTGTATTAATCTAAGAAAATGGTGCGCCCTGCGGGACTCGAACCCACGCCGGTCACTTAGGAGGCAACTGCTCTATCCAGTTAAGCTAAGGACGCATACTAATCTGATACTAAAAAATTTTTAGAAAAAAAGTTATTGCTTAGCAATAACTTTTTTAATGCGTCTTACTATTTTCGGTAAAGTAATTTAAATAATACCAACATCAGGATAATCCAGATCGGAATCATGATCACAGCACCGCTTAAGCCCTGAGTCCACATGATGTAAAGCACGACAAGAATAAACCCAAGAACCAAATAGTTACTGGCTGGTGACCATAGAGCAGGAAATTTTGAAGTGGTATTTGACAGTTTCATCGCTTGTTTAAATTTCAAGTGAGTCAACGCAATCATCGCCCAGTTAAGTACTAGAGCACCAACAACAATATAAATTAAATTACTTAAAGCATCTTCAGGTGCAAAATAGTTTAATAAAACACATCCGAAAATTAACACCGCTGACAACAATACTGCTGGAACAGGTACACCTTGTTTATTGGTTTTTTCAAAAATTTTAGGGGCATTACCTTGTTTTGCTAAACCAAAAAGCATACGGCTATTCGCGTACATTCCACTGTTATATACCGATAGCGCAGCAGTCAAAATAATAAAGTTGAGCAGGTGAGCAGCCCAATCAATACCCAGTTGACTGAAGATCATTACGAATGGGCTTTTATCTAGACCACCAAGTTGCAGTTGATTCCATGGAACTAAAGAAAGAAGAATTGTAAGCGACCCAACATAGAAAATCAGAATACGGAAAACAACTTGATTAATTGCTTTAGGAATCGTTTTCTCTGGATTTTCAGCCTCAGCTGCCGCCATACCAATCAGTTCAATACCACCAAAGGCGAACATCAGGAATGCCAACATGAAGAATAAACCTTCGAATCCATGAGGGAAGAAACCACCATGAGTCCAAAGATTACTGAATGATGCAGTAGAGTCAGATCCTGCTGTAAACAACAAGAATAAACCGAAGATAATCATCGACACGACAGCTGCTACTTTAATAATAGACAGCCAAAACTCTGATTCTCCATAAAATTTAACATTACAGAGGTTAACTAAGGTAATGATAATAAAGAAGAAAAGAACTGATGACCAAGCAGGAATGTGAGGCCACCAATAGTTAATATATTTTGCAACAGCTGTTAATTCGGTCATCGCGACCAAAATATAAAGAATCCAATAGTTCCAACCTGCTAGGAATCCAGGAAACTTACCCCAATATTTATTTGCAAAATGACTAAATGATCCTGCAACAGGTTCATGAACAATCATTTCGCCTAATTGGCGCATAATTAAAAAAGCGATTAAACCACCAATTGCATAACCCAAAATAATAGATGGGCCGGCAGATTGGATCACGTGTGCGGAACCTAAAAATAAGCCTGTACCAATTGCACCACCCATAGCGATTAATTGGATATGACGATTCTTTAAGCCACGCTGAAGTTGTGAAGACTTGTTATTCAAAGTATTCAGCCCGACGATTGAAATAAGTTACAAGATTGTAATAGATCAAATTGCATTAGCCTAGTACGTCAGCGTTCATGAATGTTTTTTATGATTTAAATAAAATAAAATTATTATAGAAAAATGATTTAATTATTTTTTAATCAATCATTTAATTTTATTAGAGTTTATTTTTGTTAGAGTGAATTAAATTTAATCTATCGTAATTGATGGAAATTCATACCATAGTGTTAAGTGCTCATGTTCACATAAAAAATCATTTATACTGTGTTGAACTAAAAATCACGATTGATAACAAATATTAAAAGAGAAGGAATGAGCTATGAGTTCAACACCACAAATTAAAATTCCAGCCACTTATATGCGTGGAGGAACGAGTAAAGGTGTTTTCTTTAACTTAAATGATTTACCCAAAGAAGCTCAAGTTCCAGGTAAAGCAAGAGATCAAATCTTATTACGTGTGATAGGAAGCCCTGATCCTTATGGCAAACAAATTGATGGAATGGGTGGTGCTTCATCTAGTACCAGTAAGACAGTCATTCTCTCTAAAAGCGCTCAATCTGATCATGATGTAGATTATCTTTTTGGACAGGTTGCAATTGATCGACCATTCGTCGATTGGAGTGGCAACTGTGGCAATCTTACGGCAGCAGTAGGCTCATTTGCGATTTCAAATGGTCTCGTGAGTGCAGAAAAGATTCCAGAGAATGGAATTTGTACGGTAAAGATTTGGCAGGTCAATATTCAGAAAACGATTATTGCGCATGTCCCAATTACAAATGGTCAGGTTCAGGAAACAGGTGATTTCGAGCTTGATGGGGTAACATTTCCAGCTGCAGAGGTGCAAATAGAATTTTTAGATCCCGCAGATGATGGAGAGGATGGGGCTGCCATGTTTCCCACAGGAAATGTGGTTGATGAGCTGGAAGTCCCAGATATTGGTCGCTTTCAGGTGACGCTGATTAATGCGGGTATTCCAACCATTTTTATGTGTGCTTCAGACTTGGGGTATGAAGGAACTGAACTTCAGGATCATATCAATAATGATGTCGAGGCCTTGGCCAAGTTTGAAAAAATTCGTGCTTATGGTGCTGTAAAGATGGGTATTATTCAGCATATTGATGAAGCGGTTCAACGTCAGCATACACCTAAAATTGCATTTGTATCTGCGCCTAAAAATTACATTTCATCTAGCGGAAAAGCAGTACACGCTGATGAGATCGACTTGACGGTTCGTGCTTTATCTATGGGTAAACTACACCATGCAATGATGGGAACCGCAGCTGTAGCGATTGGAACCGCCGCTGCAATTCCTGGAACATTAGTCAATTTAGCCTCAGGTGGTGGTGAAAAAAAATCAGTCAGATTTGGGCATCCTTCTGGAACACTCAGAGTGGGCGCTGAAGCGGAAAAAATTAATGACCAATGGACGGTAAAAAAGGCCATTATGAGTCGCAGTGCTCGAGTACTCATGGAAGGATGGGTGCGAATTCCTGGCGATACGGTTTAAGATAAAAAAACCACTTTCGAGTGGTTTTTTTACGCGCTTAAAATATGTGATAAGTATACTAAATTAGCCTGAAAGCATTACTAACAGTACGATTCACTCATAAATAATTGAGACTATGTCAATTTTGACATGTTATATTAAGGAAATAAGTCAACGTGATTATATTCACCGAATTCATAAAATTAAGTTGCTGAATAGCCTTCGCTCCACGAATAATTAAAATGAGAAAGACCAATGAAGAAGGATAATAATTTTGAGCAGGATACGCCCAAGATTGATCAAGAGTTTCTAAACCAAATTCATGCTACAAATAAATTAGATTTGGTATCTGTGATTGCCAAAATCCCTGTGCCTGTGGCGCTAGTTCAGCATGATGGTGTATTTATTAGTGCAAATCAATTATTTGCTGATATCTATGAGAGTGATGCACTCTATTTACTCGGAAAGAAATTAGGTTTCGTATCAACGACGGTTTACCAATTATTTCAAGATGCGCTGCAATTGTTTCGAAATGATTCACGTTTATACAAAATTGAAAATGAGTTCTATTCAAAAGGGCATTTTTTTCAAATTTATTTTAGTGCTTTAAGAGATAAATCATCCTCTTTGGATTGCGTGTTGATCGTATGTGCAGATATAACAAAATTGAAAAGACGTGAACGTGTCTTGATCCAAAATAATAAAAGGTTGTTTGAAGAGCTATATTTGGACCCTGTGACTGGGATGAACAATAAGCTGGCATTTGAACAGTTTTTAAAAGATCGCTTCCTTATTCAAGAGCGTAAAAATTATTCTTTTATCAAGTTTGAAGTCGAAAATTTTAAAAAGTTTAATCAGCTCAATAGTTATACCATTGGTGATGAAATTTTGAGTCGTATTGGATCTCTGATTAAAGAGGAGTTGAATCAAGATTTAGCAGAAGTCTATCGTTTGAACTCTGCAAGTTTTATCTTGGTGATTCAAGAATCGACTCCTTGGAAAATTCTCACCATTGCTGAACGCCTAAAACAAACCTTGGTCCGTGAAAAAATTTATTTCGATCCTCAAGAGGATGAGGTACTCACGTGTGCGATTGGGATTTTTCATCCTAATTGCCAGAAAATGTACTCAGAAAAGCAAATATTAGAAACCTTAGATCGTGCGGTTGACATTGCACATGTATTGGGTCGAAACTCGATTCATGTGTTAGATGAATAGTCACTCTTCATTTAAATCTATCACTAAATAAAACAAATCAGCATTGTGTTTTGTAGCAATCACAATTGGTTGTAGAATAAGGACAATTTTATATATACCGACTTGAAACGGTATAACTTGAGGTTCAAAGACGGCAGTGACAGTACATATCTCTGTGAATAGTGAAGTATTACAACGTGCTCAACAGCAAATCCAACAGGATCTGAAAATTGCACTAGATGCATTTTTCATTCCAGAGCCTTTGAAAAGTGCTGTAAATCATGCAGTCATGTTAGGTGGAAAACGGGTTCGTCCAGCTTTAGCGTATGCAACAGCAGAATTAAGTGAAGATCATAAAAATTTTGCTGCTGTGCGACGTGCAGCAGTTGCAGTCGAGTTAATTCATTGCTATTCACTTGCTCATGACGACTTACCATGTATGGATAATGATTTGTTGCGTCGTGGTCAACCCACTTGCCATGTTGCATATGGTGAAGATACAGCACTACTTGCGGGAGATATCTTGCAGTCGATGGCATTTGAGGTTTTAGGAAGTCGACTTTTTGATACACAAGTGACTGTAGACCCTTCTATTGTGTTGAAGCAAATGCAGATATTGGCGACATCATCTTCTAAGATGGTTTGTGGTCAAGTCCTAGATTTGCAAGCAGAAGGCAAGAAAATTGATCAGGAAGCATTGGAAAATATTCATCGTAATAAAACTGGTGCACTGATTCAGGCGGCAATCATGATGTCAGCAGTGACAGTGATGGACGGTGTAGATGCAGGAATACCGAAATTGCGTGAATTTGGTCAAGTATTAGGTTTAGCATTTCAAGTACAAGATGATATTTTAGATATAGTTTCGGATACCGAAACGCTTGGAAAGACCGCTGGAAAAGATGAACTTGTAGAAAAATCAACATACCCAGCTTTATTGGGTTTAGATGCTGCAAAAGAATATGCAAATAAGCTTCATCAGCAAGCCATTAGTGCTTTAGATTATTTTGGTGATTCAGCATCTGAACTTAAACAAATTTCAGCTTTTTTACTTGCTCGAAAGAGTTAAAAAAAAAAGAGGACTGAAAGTCCTCTTTTTCATTTGTTATTTTGTCGCTTTATATAATCGGTCTGCTTCGTCAAATCGGTCAGTAACATCTGAGGTCGGTTGCTTACCTAATAAACTCACAACAATGATTGCGATGAGGGAGCAAATAAAGCCAGGAATGATTTCATAGATTCCAGTATCAGCCCAAATATTTTTCCATACAATAACGGTCACTGCACCAATGATCATCCCCGCCAAAGCGCCATTTAATGTCATGCGTTTCCAGAATAAAGACAGAATAATGAGCGGGCCAAATGCTGCCCCAAAGCCTGCCCAAGCGTAGGCAACTAGACCAAGTACTTTAGATTCAGGGTTTGACGCTAAAACAATCGCAAGTAAAGCAATCAGTAGCACCATCAAGCGACCCACCCAAACCAGTTCTTTTTGAGAAGCAGTTTTACGGATGAAAGATTTATAAAAATCTTCGGTTAAAGTGCTTGAACAAACAAGAAGTTGACAACTCAATGTACTCATTACCGCAGCCAAAATGGCAGCTAATACAATGCCGGCGATCCATGGGTTAAATAGAACTTTCGTTAACTCCATAAATACAGTTTCAGGGTTAGCATTCACAATATTAGCGAACTGTGGATTTTGCTGAAAATAAGCAATACCGACATATCCAGCAGCCACTGCACCACCAAGGCACAGAATCATCCAAGTCATACCAATACGACGAGCATTAGGAATCGATTTAACTGAATCAGCAGCCATAAAACGTACAAGAATATGAGGTTGTCCGAAATAGCCTAAACCCCAGGCCAGTAATGAAATAATTGCGACGGTACTTAAATTACCTATTAAACTGCTTGCTTCTGGTCGTGCTGCTTCAAGTGCTAAATTCACTTGAGATAAATCGGAAAAAGTCAGTAAAGCCACGATGGGGGTAAGCAGTAAGGCAAAAATCATTAAACCCGCTTGGATGGTATCTGTCCAAGAAACAGCTAAGAACCCACCAATAAAAACGTAACTGATCGTTGCAATTGCACTAATCCAAAGGGCAGTGCTGTAAGAAAGATCAAACATACTTTCAAATAATCGAGCGCCTGCCACCATGCCTGAAGCACAATAAATGGCAAAGAAGATTAAAATGACAAATGCAGAAACGATTCGTAGAATTTTTTTCTGATCATTAAAACGATTGGAAAAGTAATCTGGGAGTGTAAGGGCATTGTGTTGAACTTCAGTATGAACTCTGAGACGTCCTGCCACTAACAGCCAGTTGAGCCAGGCACCAATAATTAAACCAATTGCAATCCACATTTCTGATAGACCGGAAAGATAAATAGCACCTGGCAAACCCATAAGTAACCAGCCACTCATGTCAGAAGCACCAGCTGAAAGGGCTGTTACAAAACTTCCCAAGCGTCTTCCACCCAAAATATAATCTGAAAAGTTCGTGGTCGCTCGATACGCGATTAAACCAATCACGACCATGGCGACAATATAGAACAAGAAAGTGATTAAGGTGGGATCAAAGGTGCTCATACAATTTCCATGATGCAGTTAGACGATAGATTGTTTTCATGCAATCTTTCAGGATGCGAAATTTAACCATAAATTTAAAATAAATGCTGAAGAATTGAATCTTGAGTCATATCAATAACAAAGGCAGCCGAAGCTGCCTTTTAAATTTTGAAGAGTGTTTGAGCGATTTAAGGATTATTACGACCCATTACCCCACGAATCGTATTCATAATGTCAGCAGGCAATACCACAGTTTTAGCATTATTAGATTTAGCCATATCCTGCATTGCTTTTACATATTGTTCACCAAGTAGATAAGCGACAGGAATTTCTTTGTCGCCTACAGCATTGGTAACCATGTTAATGGCTTTTTCTGAAGCTTCAGCAAGTACAACTTGAGCCTCAGCATCACGACGTGATGCTTCAAGACGACCTTCAGCTTCCAGAATCGCAGCTTGTTTCTCACCATCAGCACGTGTCACTGTCGCACGACGCTGACGTTCAGCTGCGGCTTGTGCTTCCATTGCGGATTGCATCGTACCTGATGGTTGAATATCTTGGATTTCAACCGTTTTAAGCGTAATTCCCCAATCTGAAATATCATCAGAAATTGCTGCTTTCAGCTTCGCTTTAATATGATCACGTGAAGATAAAGCATCATCCAAGTCCATTTCACCGACGATTGAACGTAAAGAAGTTTGGACAAGGTTTTGGATCGCCCAAGTATAGTTTTCGATACCGTAGACTGCTTTTTCTGGTGTAGTAATGTTGATATAGGCAACAGCGTTCATTAAAAGAACTGCGTTATCTCTTGTAATTACTTCCTGAGATGGAATATCAAGAACGATATCTTTTGTTGTGACTTTATATGCGACTTCATCAACATAAGGAATCACAAAGTTTAGACCTGGACTTAAGGTCGTATGGTATTTACCCAGACGTTGTACGATCCATTTATAGCCTTGAGGAACGATACGAACCCCTTTAAAAATAGTGATCCCGACGAATGCCAAAAATGCGATGGCAATAATTGAACCAGACATTTCTACTCCTTTAAGAATTATTGTTTATAACGGTGAATTGAGGTTATTGTGCGCTTGAACGACCAGCTCATTACCTAAAATATCTGTAACTCTGACACGATCACCGACCTGAACAAGGCTCAGTGTTCTGCAATTCCATTCGTCAGAGCCTAGAACTGGAAGCTGAAAACGAACTTTGACCAATTCAGGTTCATGACCAATTTGAATCACCATCCCAACTTGTCCGATTGTCGCTTCACGTGAGAGACCCGCTTTAGTCTTATCAACGGAAAGTGGTTTAATAAATTTAAACCAAACCACCGTACATGAAATCGATAGTACAACCCATAAAATAATTTGAGTTGGAAGCCCCATAGAAGGAAATAGCCACACCAGTATGCTAATAATGACTGCAGCTATACCAAACCACAGTGCAGCAAAGGCCGGTAAAATGAGCTCAGACAGGATGAGCAAAATACCTAATACAAACCAATGCCAAGGTTCAATCAATAAGTCCATACATCTACTCTAATCGTTATCTTGTTATAGACGAAAACATCTATATCAAGATAACAGACTAGGGCAGAGAAGCCTATAAAAAATGCTTAAAAGCGAGCTGTTGGTGCAGGTTTGAAAGCAGCAGGAGATTTTTTGAAATTGGCAATTGCGGTATCTATTGATTTAATTTTCAGTTGCGCTGCTTTCTCACCTTCAAGTATTGCCTCATTGCTGGCTTTCAAATCCAAAGTTCCTAAATGGCCAACTTTTGGCTGAATCACGACTGTAGCTGCATTGAGTTCAGTATTGATACTTTGTTGACCCATAATATTAATCGTTTGATCCAACAGTCCCCACATGCTCATCGGCTTATTGCCTGCAGGGCGTGCAGAAATATCAACTGCTATCACAATATCTGCACCCATATTTTTGGCAGTTTGAACTGGAATTGGACTCACGAGTCCACCATCAACATATTTGGTTTTGCCAATCGTTGTTGGAACAAAGACGTTAGGGATACTACATGACGCTCTTACGGCTTGACCTGTATTACCTTTGACGAAATCAGCGCGTTTACCATTATCTAAACGTGTGGCAACTGCAGCAAATCGAATCGGGAATTGTTCAATCGGTTTGTTCCCAACCTGTCGATTGACATAATCTTGGAGCTTTTGACCGAGGACCACACCCTGTCGATTTAAAGTTAAATCACGAATATCGGACTCTTTCAGTTGAAGTGCAATTTGCTGTAGTTGATAGGGAGATTTGCCTGAAGCATAAATACTACCGACAAAACTTCCAGCACTTGTACCCGTAACAATTTTGGGTTTTATACCATGAGATTCTAAAACCTTTAATACACCAATATGCGCAAAACCTTTTGCACCACCACCGCCTAGAGCAATCGCGATCACTGGCTCGCGTGCTTGAATTTGAGTGGATTGTGTAGGATTTTTTACAGTAGAGTTACAGCCTGATAGCGCCAATAAACTCAGGCCAATGAAGCTGATTTTGGGAAGATTGAGGAGCAATGACATAGACATTAATCTGCTAAAAAGTGTCAAAATTTTAGGCATATCTCAACAGATTGCTGTCTATTTTTCTAGCATTTTTACAAAAGTTCTTTAAAGGGTAATGCTAAACGACTCATATTTTTAGGAGAAATTTTTCCACGATAATATTCTAATATTTTATGCAGATCAGATTCATAGTCTCCCGTCATTTCGAGGCTTCCTAAACATCGAATGACTTTATGATCATAATCAAATGCAAACATTACCACTGGTATATTTGCACCTAAGGCAATGTGATAAAAACCGCTGCGAATGTTTTTAGCACTTTTTCGTGTACCTTCAGGTGCCATTGCCACCCAAATTTTATCTCGTTCATGAATAGCTTGAACAATTTGTTGAGTCAAGCCTTGGGGGGTATCACGTTTTACCGGAATCACCCCGATCCATTTGAGTAAATGTTTGAGTGGAGATTTGAACAGACTATCTTTTCCAAAGATTGTGACTTCAATGCCAATGCCAAGCATCGCGAGAAAGGCATACAGTCCATCATAATTTGATGTATGCGGGGACACAATTGCGACAGCTTTGGGGAAATTTGGAAATTCTCCCTCAAAAGACCAGCCTTGACGAAGATAAAGCTGTTTGAATGCTGCTCGACTCAACGTTGAACCGCGTTGAGGAACTTGTGATGGCAATTTTGGGAATCTATTGTTCATTGTGCGTTGTATAAATGCTTTTTAAACTTATTATAAAGACCTTGTGTATGAGATACATTGGCAGAATAAGAATCAAGTGACAAGGACATCTCAATACGAATTGATTAAGAAGACATCAGTTGCAGGACACCTCTTTCATGTCACCAAATACCAAAATGTATGTGCTTTTATTTTCACTCTATTGGGCGCAAGGATTGCCAGTAGGATTTATGACACATGCTTTGCCCGTGATTCTGCGTGCTGAAGGTGTTTCCTTAACGTATATTGGTGGATTTGGATTGCTGATGGCTCCGTGGGCACTCAAAGTTTTATGGGCTCCATTGGTTGATCGCCATCATTTGTTCAATCAAGGGCATTACCGCAGTTGGATTATACCCACTCAGTTACTCACAATGATTACGCTGATAATCTTATCGTTTATCCCCATTCAATCACTGAACCAACCTCAATATCTCTTTGGATTTTTCGTGGCATTGTTGATGATGAATAGTATCGGAGCGACTCAAGATATAGCAACCGATGGCTTAGCTGTGAATATTCTAAAAGGTGAACAACAGCATTTAGGCAATATGTTCCAAGTGATTGGTTCAAGGTTGGGCTTTATTGTGGGAGGCGGTGCGATATTGTGGGTATTAGATGCATTGACTTGGCAAACCACTTTTTTATGCCTGGCTATTTTGGTGGCATTTAATACGCTACCCGTATTATTGTATCGTGAGCCTCAACATGCTTCACAAAGCATCAATAATCATCAAGATGATGATTCATCATCTAAAACTCAAAGTTTCGTGAAAGCTTTAAGTCATTACTTAAAATATTTTTTTCAAAATCGAGAACTCAGACTTTGGTTTTTTGTATTGTGTAGTATTAAAGTGACGGATGGATTGTCTGGACCTATTCTTAAACCATTGTTGGTCGATTTAGGACTATCTAAGACGCAAATTGGTGTCAATGTGACCATGCTTGGCGCATTTGCTGCTTTGATCGGAGCAGGTATTGCAGGTTGGCTACTTAGGTTTTATTCGCGTCAAAGTGCTTTAATTACTTTTTCACTGCTTAAATTATTGAGTCTCATTGCATTTGCATGGTTATCGCATTATGAGGCGCGATCTTCTGAATTGAACGTCGTATGGATCTATATCATCAATACTTTAGAAGATATGTTCGCTGCGATGTTATTGGTGATTATTCTAACCTTGGTGATGCAATACAGTCGGAAAGAATTTGCAGGAACAGATTTTACTTTCCAAGTCGCATTGATGGCTTCCATTGCGGGAGCACTGTATACCTTGAGTGGCATATTAGGCGATTGGCTCGGTTATACCTCATATCTCATTTTGATCTGTATTTTAGGATTATTTTTGTTCATACCAATTTTAGTATGGAGTCGGTATACAGCTCAAAACAAACATCAATGGAATTAATCTGTAATCTATCTTTTATTCATTTTCATGCTTAGGATGAAATAAAAATGAATAATCGAGATTACGGAGAGTTGATAGCATGGGCAAATGAATACACTCCTCTAAGCACTATGAAAATTCAAGCTGTTATTTTTGATTTGGACAATACACTGACACACCGAGATTTAAGTGTTCAAACTTTTAGTCGGGCATTATTTAATACTTATAAACAGCAAATTGATCAATCTGCCTCGTCTGCGCAAGCTGAGATTCTCGAAACGATTCGATATATTGATCATGGTGGCTATCCCATACGAGAAAGAATGACTGCACCTACCATTGGTGGTTCAGTTGCTCATGCATTACTCAAGCAGTTGAAATGGAAAAAAGCACCAGATTTAGATGAATTAAGTGACTATTGGTTTAATCAATTTGGACTAAACGCAGTCATGATGCCAAATGCTATTAAGATGCTTGATCAGCTTAGAAGCGAAGGATTTAAGTTGGCAATCATTTCGAATGGAGGACATTTCACTCGACACAAAATTATCGAAGGTCTAGGAATCGCGCATTATTTTGATGTGATCATGAGTTCTGAGAAGGCAGGTGTGTCAAAGCCTCAAGCAGAAATATTTCATATGACTTGTCAACAATTAGGAGTTGCACCTGACCATTGTCTTTATGTTGGTGATCATCCAGTGAATGATTATTGGGGTGCTACACAGGCTGGATTAGATGGACTATATTTGGCGGGGTTTCACCAATCCTTAGCTGAACATCAACCGCCGTTAAATAAAACAATTCAGAATTTGCCTGAAATTTTAGCGTATATAAAACAAGTCAATGCATGATGTAAATGATGAATTTTTGAGACGATCAGCTTGATGCAGTGTAATATAAAATGATCAGTTCAAAATGCATGCAATAAACCCCTGTGGTTGATTGAGCATTTTAGGACTGAGCGATCTGCACTCGATTAGGCTCATCATTTATGTACAGCATTGTTTTATCCTTAGTGCCGCTGATAGGACTCATATTAATTGGATATTTTCTTAAACAGAAATCGTATTTAACAGACGAGTTTTGGGCGGGTGCAGAGAAACTTAACTATTTTGTGTTTTTTCCTGCCATGCTTTTTGGTAATTTGGCTCAAGCTGATATTCATATGGAGATGGTGAGTAAAATTTTAGTCATTTTACTCGTGGTCTTTCCAATTGCTTGTGCGGTTTTATATATTTTAAAAAGAATTTTTCAGACCCCAACACGAAGATTTGGAGTCTATGTTCAAAGTAATGTACGTTTTAATACCTATATTGGTTTAGCAGTTGTTGCTTCGCTTTTTCCAGCAGAAGGCATGACGATTTTTGCATTACTGTTGGCGATCAGTATTCCTGTTGTGAATATCATCTCGGTATTGGCACTGACCGATCATGAAAATATGAATTTTCGCGCAGTGATTATATCGTTACTCAAAAATCCTTTAATTTTAGGTTGTCTGGTTGGGGTGCTCTACAATGTATCCGGGCTGCCATTATGGAAAGGTGCAGAGTCATTAATTTACCAACTTGCGATATGTAGCTTACCTATGGGACTAATGTGTGTCGGTGCTGCATTGCAATTTGTGGCTCTTAAAAAAGAATCATTACCTCTAATGATCAACACGCTATCGCGTTTATGTTTAATGCCGATTTTGGCTTGGCTGGTCTGTAAAATGCTGGGCTTCAATGCTTTAGAGACGCAAATCTTTATTTTATATTTTGCATTACCAACGGCTTCAGCTGCTTATATTCTGACAAAAGTATTGGGTGGTGACAGTCAATTAATGGCTGGCATAATTAGTCTGCAAATTATCGGTGCTGCAATCACACTACCCATCGTTTTGACTTTAATATTGCATTAAAACTCAGAAGTATAATTCCAAATATTTAGAATCATTTGAAAGCTTATCGATTCGATTTGAATTAGATTATGTATTTGTGTTGAATTATGAGAAAATGCAAGATTAAGTTGAATTGAAGTACTCCCATGACACACCACAATGCTGAATCTTTAGGTGATATCGAAATTTTAGATATTTTACAGTCTATGAAATCTGACGAACTTAATGTTGAGGCGAATAAACTGATTCGTAGTGGTGGTAAAGAGGGGCGTCAGGAAGCACATAAAAAAGCCTTGGTTGCATTACATCAATCTTTTGAAGAAAAGTTTGTTGAAGCAGTGACACTTGCTTTAGGTTTAAATGAAGCACAAGACAAAAAAAATTAAATATAAAAAAGACAGAATTCGTATTCTTAAAGCGCGTGGTATTGATTATCTTGAGATTGATGGTGCTGAAACAGCACAAGTTTTATCGCAGGTTGCACAGGCGATTACACGCGAAGAAGCAATCGTAACGCGTGATCTACACAATATTTTTCCGTTTTGGAAAGAAGGCTGGCCAATGGTTCAGTTAGATAATGCGTATGCTATTTTAGCTGAAGATATCGATATTCATTATCAAGCAACTTTAGATAAACTTTTAGAAATCTATGGTCGCTAATACTTTATTATTCAAGTTAAACGAAGAATTGAAAACGTAGTTTAGCGAACCAAGTGACTGAAAACCGATTTAAGCAAAGGCTTAAATCGGTTTTTTTACTTTTATCAGTAGCTTATATTTTGAAAGCAGAATAAAAAATCTTAACAGACTCAAATATGTATGCTGAGATTGTTAGACATTTCAAGAGTTCTATGCATTGTTGGTCTGTTATTATTAAGCAATATTAAAAAATAAGGATAACTATAATGATGGGTCTTTCAATTGGTCATATCGCACTATTTGCCATAATTATTTTGGTCATTTTCGGTACAGCTAAATTAAAGAATTTTGGCAAAGATGTCGGCGGCGCTGTAAAAGATTTTAAAGATGCTGTTCGCGAAGATAAAAAAGACACTCATCAATAATCTTTTTTAAACAATATTCAAAGCAATATTGTGGTGTTTTAACCTATGTTTGATGTTGGGTTTGGAGAACTACTCTTTCTTGGACTGATTGTAATTGTGGTCTTGGGTCCTGATCGTTTACCCGATGCGATTCGTTTTGCGCTTCGAAGCTTGAAAAAAATAAGTGAAATAAAATCCGATATTAAACAGAAAGTAGATCTAGAACTTGAGCTTCATCAACTTCGTGAAGAATTAAAAGACGAAATTCAGAATGTTAAACAGCTTGAAACTCAAATGCAGGAATATTTCGCGCATCTAGATGATCAAATTGATCAGAAACAAAAACAATATTTCCCAATACAAAAGTTTTATGTTCCAGCACCTTATAAAACAGATTTTCTAATGACTCATTTAGCGCATTGGTCGTGTGTTGATATACATGTAATGGGAGTGAGATATGTCTGAAACTTCCGACCTCAAAAAAACACTGAGTCATTTTTCTGATTATTTTGAAGAATTTAGGCGAAATTTAATTCATGTCGTTATCGGCTTTTTAGTTATTTTTGTTGGATTAGTGCCATTCGCGAACAAAATTTATAACGCGATCGCACTGCCTCTACAAGCTAAATTACCTGCAAATGCGCATATGATTGCGACAGATATTACCAGTACATTTGTAGCACCCATTAAGTTGGTATTTTTTGTCACGCTGATCATCCTTTTTCCTTTTATTTTTTATAAATTATATGTTTTTTTAAAACATGCGCTTTATCTGAAAGAACGTAAAATTTTCTTTTTCTTTTTTCCCTCAAGTATTGTGTTGTTTTACTCGGGCATTGCACTGGGATACTTTTTTATTCTGCCCGCTGTATTGGGATTCTTTATTGGAGTTTCGCCAGATAGTGTGACCCCTATGACAGATATTCAACAATACTTATTGTTTTGTATTAAGTTTTTCTTCGTCTTAGGGCTGATTTTTCAAGTGCCATTGGTCATTATGATCACGGTGTATTTTGGATTAGTAGACATTGAGACCATCCAAAAAAATAGACCTTACATTTTTATCTTTTGTTTTTTTATTGCCATGTTTGTAACGCCGCCAGACATATTATCAATGGCGATTGGGGGCACAATGATCTATCTATTATTTGAAATTGGGCTGTTATTTTCAAGAATATTGAGTCAATCGAATTATCAAAATTAATGTTAAATAAATCACAAAATAATTAAATAGTGTCGTACAGTTTTCATTATAGATACACAATTCATTCTGTATATTAAAAAGTGCTTAACAAAAGTTAGGTGTATCTAACATAAATTCTTTATAACGAGGTTTTAATCATGAGCTTAGTAGAATTAAAGCAAGAAGAAATCAATGAAGTATCTGGTGCTGGAACATTGATTGGTGACTCAATCATCCACGGTGTGAACTTATTCAATCAAACACTTAATTCAAAACTGATTTCATCAGTTGGTGTTGTATTTAGTGCAGTAGGTTTAGGGCTAGTACACCAAGCTGCTGATACTACTGGTTTAGTGGCATCAAAAACATTAATTGGTCTTGGTCGTGCACTTGGTGGCGATGTAGCTGAAACTCCAAACCATTACGAAAAAGAAAAGGCAGAAGGTCAATATAAACTTCTTCCGACTTTAAATGGCGTTCGTGCTTGGCTTTCATAAGTTTTAAATAAAGTGTTAAAGGCAGACTGGTCATGAGTACTGGTCTGCTTTCAGTAACAGAAATAATAAAGCTAAACTTTTGGTGGCTATAACAATGCAGAATTCATCAGAACAAATAGATCACGATAAAAGAAACTTTCTAAAAACAATGGGTAGCTTAGCTGCTGTTGGTGCTGTTTCAGCATGGCTTCCAACACAAAAGGCAGAAGCTTGGTTTTTTCCTTTACAAGAAAGATTAGTAAATTTCCCAACTGAAATCTCAATTTTTAAACAGAAATATGAAAATTGGTCTGGGGAATCTCGTTATGAAAATGCATGGACAGCATCACCGAGAAATCAAGAACAAGTTTTAAAAGCCATTAACTGGGCATATCAAAATGGCTATAAAGTCAGACCCAAAGGGATGTCACATAATTGGTCACCTTTATTGTTGGATGATCAAGACAAGATTACTAAAATTTTATTGATTGATATGCCAACGCATATCAACAAAGTCAGTATTGATGCAAAAGGTATTGTGACTGCCGAAGCAGGCATTCAAATGGAAGCATTGTTAACCGCAATGGAATACCGTAATCGTGGATTTGTAGCAGTGCCCGCACCTGGAGATTTAACTTTGGGTGGTGTGTTGGCCATTGATGGTCATGGCACAGGTGTACCTGCCGTAGGGGAAAAAAAACAAGAAGGTCAAACTTATGGTTCGATCAGTAATTTAGTGGTATCGATCACTGCTGCTGTTTTCGACCAACGAGAAGGTCGATACGTTGCAAAAACCTTCCTGCGAAATGATCCTGAAATTCGTGCATTTTTAGTTCATATAGGTCGTGCATTTATTTTATCTGCACAATTACAAACGTCAAAAAATCAATATATTCGTTGTGAAAGCTATACCGACATTCATATCAATGAGCTATTTGCTCAAGATAAGCATGCTGGACGTACCTTCTCTCATTTTCTGGATAAATCTGGTCGTGCAGAAGCAATTTGGTTTCCGTTCACCGATTATCCTTGGTTAAAAGTTTGGACTGTTACTCCGTATCGTCCTTTGACTGCTCGACAGACAGTCAAACCATTCAATTATTGGTTCTCAGATAATTTAATCAAACCTATTACTGATTTGATTCATAAAATCATCGTCAATAAAAGTACTTATCTCACGCCAACCTTCGGTTTTACTCAGTATGAAATCTCTAAACTAGGTTTAAATGGTACGCCATTATCTGGAATAACGACGATTTTGACTGGTGGTTTGGCTTCTACTCAAACTTATGATTTATGGGGGACGTCAAAAAACGTTTTACTGTATGTCAAACCAACAACTTTGCGTGTTACGGCAAATGGCTATGCTGTCATTACCAGTCGTGCAAACGTTCAACGGGTTATTGCTGATTTTTGTGATTATTACGGCACTAAGATGAAGCAATATCAAAAATTGGGTCGTTTCCCAATGAATGGACCAGTTGAAATTCGAGTTACGGGCTTGGATCATCCAGAAGATTCAATTGTTCGCGGCGCTCAAACAGCAGCATTATCAGCCATTAAACCTTGTCCTGATCATCCTGAATGGGACTGTGCCGTTTGGTTTGATATTTTAACCTTGCCAGGTACGCCATTCTCAGCGCAATTTTACACAGAAGTTGAGGAGTGGATGTCACAACGTTATCAAGGTGATTCTTTGATGCGACCAGAATGGTCTAAAGGGTGGGGCTATACCAATCAAAAAGCTTGGGATAGTTCAACTTATATCGATTACGAAATTCCACGCGTCCATGCTCAGGGTCAATCTAATCATTTAACCATTAAGTCGAGTAGTCATATTTTAAAGCAATATGATCCTCATGCTTTGTTCACAGCACCTTTAGTCAATCGAGTTTTGAAATAAAGCGAGATGAACGCTTCGTTTTTAATCTATTGAAATCAGTATCCAACTGAGTTTATTCAAAGCAGATTTAGGTGAGCGAAGTGTGGGATAGAACAGGAGACAACACAGATTATGACTATTTTATTGAAAACTTTTGGTTTGTGTTTGTCTCTTTTATGCACGCTGTTGAAATGTAGTCAACTTGATGAAAATTCAATATAAAAACCCGTACTTGAAAAATTAATTACAAATATATATGACAAATAAGCTGTTTAGAGACAAAGCGATTGATGCACAAAAGTCAAAGTGGATTGGTGAAGTCATTTTGATTCGACCATTTTCATTTACGGTACTTACGATTGTTGTCGCCACTTTCACTGTTTTATTAGTGAGTTTTATTTTTTTTGGAAGCTACACGAAGAGGACGAGTGTTAAAGGATTATTGATTCCTAATACGGGTTTAATCCGAGTTTATAGTGCTGAAGGCGGCGCAGTCAGTGAAAAATTCGTCAAAGAAGGTCAGTTAGTGGAGAAAGGGACACCATTAATTGCATTAAAAATGACGCGTTATAATAGTACAGGTAACTATAATGAGTCTGTACAACAACAAATTGAGTTAAAAAAACAAAGTTTAGATACTGAAAAAAATAAACTAAAAGACTTACATTTAAATAGTGTTCAACAATTAAATGCAGAAATTCAATCTATACGTTTAGATTTAATAAAATTAGATGGCTTAATTGCCGAGCAAAGCCAACGTCTAGCCCTTGCACAAGAAAATGCACATCGTTATCGAGATTTAAAAGATAAAGAATATATTTCGATTGAAGAATATCAACTGAAGCAAGATAACTATATCAGCCTAAAAGTTGCTTTACAGAGCTATGAGCGAGAAAAAAATACTAAACAAGCTGAATTAGAAAATAAATTATTGGCTCAGCAAGGACTGGCATCGAAGTTGGAAAGTGAGCTGACTTTGGTCGATCGTCAATTAGCTTCGAATCAGCAAGAGTTTTTAGAAAATAAAGCGCGGGATAGTTTGCTATTACAAGCCAATGCGACAGGAAAAATAGCATCGATTAATGCAGAGGTTGGTCAGTTTATTTCTCCTAATATTCCTGTCATGAATATTGTTCCGACGCCTTCTTATTTAGAAGCACATCTTTTTGTACCCAGTTCAGCAATTGGATTTATACGGACTGGTCAAACCGTAAAACTTCGTTTTCAAGCCTATCCTTACCAAAAATTTGGTCAAGGTGAAGGTGTGATTCATTCAATCTCAGCGACGACGATGAACCCACAAGAACTGACCAATTTAGGCGAGTTAAGTCAGGGTGTAACACTTAACCAAAGTGAACCTGTGTATTTAGTCAAAGTCAAATTAAAACAACAGTTTGTAAAAGCCTATGGTGAAAGTAAGCCTCTTAAAGTGGGCATGGCCTTTGATGCAGATATCATGCAAGAAAAAAGAAAACTATATGAATGGGTACTCGAACCGTTATATAGCATCACTGGCAAGATATAAGAAGAAATAACATGCAGATATTAGACAAAATTTCTCTTGGATTTGGACGGAAAATTCCAACCATTTTACAGACGGAAGCGACAGAATGTGGATTAGCCTGTATTGCGATGATTGCGCATTATTATGGCTATGAGTCTGATTTATTAACGTTAAGACGTCGTTTTTCAGTTTCTCAAAAGGGTTCAAATCTCAATCAGCTGATCAAAATTAGTAATCAGTTGAAAATGGTTACACGCCCATTAAAGCTGGATTTAGAAGATTTGGATCAGCTTAAAACCCCGTGTATTTTACATTGGGATTTCAACCACTTTGTGGTATTGCAAGAAGTCAGTGCCAATAAAGTCACGATTTTAGATCCAGCATTTGGTAAACGTGTACTGACACTCAATGAGGTGTCTGAACATTTTACGGGTGTTGCATTAGAGCTTTGGCCAGATACTGAATTTGAAAAAAAAGAAGATAAAAATCAGATTCAGCTTAAAGGTCTAATCGGTCATGTTCGTGGTTTATGGAAATCTCTCGGGCAAATTTTAATCTTGGCCTTAGCCTTAGAAGTTTTTTCATTAATTAGCCCATTTTTTATGCAATGGGTGATCGACCATGTGATCGTATCTGCAGATCGGGATCTCTTAACGATACTGGCTATTGGGTTTGGCATGTTGATGTTGCTTCAGCAGTTTATCGGGCTACTTCGTTCTTGGATCATGATGTATATGAGCACACATTTAAGTGTGCAGTGGCAAGCCAACGTCTTTAATCACATGATTAATGTTCCTGTCTCTTATTTTGAAAGACGATCACTCGGTGACATTGTTTCGCGATTTGGATCAATTGGTAACATTCAAACCACGCTCACCACAACGTTCTTAGCTGCGATTCTTGATGGATTAATGACAGTATTTACGTTGATTTTAATGTTTGTATACAGTCCGAAGTTAGCTTGGATTGCAATTTTTACCATGGGCTTATACGCCTTAATCCGATGGATTTGGTATGCACCTTTGAAGCGAGCGACTGAAGCGCAAATTATTCATGCAGCGAAGCAAAGCAGCCATTTTATGGAAACTGTGCGTGGAGCTAAAACCATAAAACTGTTCCAGCGACAAGATGTTCGCCGTTCGACTTGGTTAAACCTTATGGTCAATCAAGTCAATGCTGGATTAACGACCCAAAAGTTAGGTTTAGGATTCTCATTGGCGAATGGAGTCTTATTTGGGATTCAGAACATTCTAATTATTTGGTTAGGTGCCACATTGGTATTGGAGGGTAATTTTACAGTTGGTGTGCTGATGGCATTTATGGCGTATAAAGGCCAATTTGATAGTCGGGTTGCAGGACTAATCGATAAGTTTATCGAAGTTAAAATGCTTCAAATTGATGTAGAGCGTTTATCCGATATTGTGTTAACAGAACAAGAAAAATTATACGGTGATGCTGAAATCACAAATGTAGATCAGGTTGAGAATGCAATTGAAGTTGAAAATCTGCACTTTAAATATTCAGAAAATGATCCTTATGTACTCAAGGGGATTAGTTTTAAGATTCCCCAAAATCAATCTGTCGCCATTGTCGGGGCAACAGGTTGCGGTAAGACCACACTGCTACATGTTCTGTTAGGCGTATTTAAACAGAATGAAGGTGAAGTCAAAATCATGGGGCGTGACTTTGAACAATTAGGATTAAACGCTGTGCGAGATCAAGTCGCGACAGTGTTACAAGATGACATTCTATTTGCTGGTTCAATCGCAGAAAACATTAGCTTTTTTGATTCAAATCCAGATATGCAATGGGTACAACAATGTGCAGCCTATGCTGCAATTCATGATGACATTAGCCGTATGCCAATGGGATATCAAACCTTAGTGGGGGATATTGGTAATATGTTGTCAGGAGGACAAAAACAAAGAATTTTATTGGCTCGTGCTATCTATAAAAAACCAAAGATTTTATTTATGGATGAGGCGACCAGTAGTTTAGACGTATTAAAAGAACAAGAGGTCAATGCAAATCTCAAGCATTTAAATATTACCAAATTGATTATTGCACACCGTCCAGAAACGATTTCATCTGCTGAGCGGATTATCGCTTTACAAGATGGCGTGATTGTCCGTGATATGTTGACCAAGGATTTGCAACCTACATGAAAATTCCATACATCGCTTTCATTGTTGTTGCTGGGTCGCTATTCGGACATAGTTCGTTGGCTTATGCAGAGAGTTGGTTGTCAAAACTGACTCCAAATCTAAAAAAACAGCGCGAGACTTTATGGTTTGATGAGCTTACGACTCAGCGTAAAGCCCGCGAGAATGAGACAAAACGTAAGCAAATAGAACAACAACTCAATCAAAGTGTGTCACTTGATCTTCAAAATCAGAAAATGTTAAGTCAACCTCAACATTGTTTATCTCAAAATAATCTTAAGAATAAACAGCCAATAGAACTCATTGATGCCATTGAACGTGCAGTTTGTCGTAATCCTGAGACAAAAAGTGCTTGGGTACAAACGCGTATTCAAGCTGCTCAGCTTAAAATCTCTAAAGCAAATTATTATCCTCAAGTGAATAGCACCTTGAATTACGATTGGTCACGTGATGATAATCAAGTAAAAGATCGTCCTGTTTTGAGTTATGACACTGACTTACGCCGTTACGGACTTGGAATAAGAGCCAATTGGCTACTTTATGATTTTGGTAGTCGATTTTATCAAGCAGAAGAAGCCGAAAAATTATTAGCGATGTCTTTGGCACAGCATGATGTTGCTTTGCAAAATATGATCATCAAAACGATTTCGACTTATTATCAAATTATTCAGGCTGAGTTAAAGTTAAACAATATTAATGAGTTGGTTGTACTTGCAGAAAAAAACTATGAAATTGCAAACGCTCGATATCGTGCGGGTGTTGGTATCAAATCAGATGCATTACAAATGTCCGCAAATTTGGCGAAAGCAAAGTCAGATCAAACTAAATTTTTAGGTGATTTAAAAATAGCAAAAGGACTTTTAGCATCATTAATGGGTGAGCCTGCATACCAAAATTTCAAAATTAATAATCAATTAAAAATTCCAAAAGAGCTAGATCTTAAACCGATTGAAATCCTCATTCAGGATGCTGAAAAAATGCATCCAAAGTTTAAAGCTGCACAATATGATTCACTCGCAGCTGAAAATAAAATTAAGGCAATACAGCGGTCTAGATATCCATCTGTTAGTTTTAACGGCATTTATGATCAGCAAAAACAAACGAGTGACAGTTATGGCAGTGATCGCCAATCTCTACAAGCAGGTGTGCAAGTCAATTTCCCATTGTTTGATGGTTATAATCGAAAAAATCAAATTGTCGTTGCTCAAGAAAACTTAAAATTAAAGCAATTAGAGCAAGAAAGATTGAAGCTTGAAATTAATGCTGAAATCTGGAAAAGCTATAATGAGCTAAATGCAATCCATGACAATATTAAGGCGCTAACGATATTGAATCAAAGTGCTTCAGAAGCCTATGAAGTCGCCCAAGGACGTTATAAAGCGGGTGTAGGAAATTTACTCGAAGTGCTTAATGCTCAGAATGTGTTGAATGAAGCAAAAATGAATTATTCCACCTTGTTGACAGAGTTTTTAGTGGTGAGGTATCAACTTCTATCTAACATGGGGAACTTGAATATTTGGAATGAGACTCAAGCTCAATAAGCCTTTATAAATAAGAGATTGGATTGATCAAAAAATCACTCCGAAACTCGAGCTACGATTAAATGGCAGAATAAAACGGGAACATCCCAAATATTAATCCACTTGCAAGCATCACTAAGCACGTAATAATCGCCCATTTAATGGTAAATTTTTGGTGTTGACCAAACTCAATCCCAGCAAGCCCGCAGAGTAAAAAGGTAGATGGAACTAAGGGTGAGAGCAGATGAACGGGTTGACCAACAATCGATGCACGAGCCATTTCCACAGGAGAGATGCCATAATGTGCTGCAGCTTCAGATAAGATGGGCAGAACACCATAGTAAAAAGCATCATTTGACATAAAGAACGTTAAAGGCATGCTTAAAACGGCTGTGATTGGTGCCAAATATGGACCCATACTATCTGGAATAATCGCTACTAACTCTTTTGACATGGCATCGACCATACCCGTGCCAGTGAGTAAACCTGTAAAAATACCAGCGGCAAAAATAATACCAACGACATTTAAAGCACTACCAGCATGATGAGCGACTAGGCTTTTTTGCATATCAATATCACGATAGTTCACGACTAAAGCAATACACAATGCAATCATAAATAAAATAGGCATAGGCAAAATACCCATGACTAGGCTGGCCATCAGTGCAAGAGTCAATAATCCATTGAACCATCTCAAATGCGCTCGATTTGCCTCTGGGTTTGATGAAATTTGAATATTGTCGCCATGGCTAATATCCAATTCCATGATGCCTAATCTTTTACGCTCCATTCGACCATACATGGTTCCTAAAAAGTATAACCAAGCAATGGCGAACAGCATCGGTAAAATCATCGGAACAAACACATCGCTAGGATCTACGTGGAGTGCACTTGCCGCACGTGCAGTAGGTCCACCCCATGGCGTTAAATTCATGATTCCACTGGCTAACATCATGAGACAGGCCATAATTAAAGGGCTCATGCCTAATCGCTTGTAAAGCGGTAACATGGCAGCAACACAGATCATATAAGTGGTAGAGCCATCACCGTCTAAAGACACGATCAATGTTAAGGTAATCGTACCTAATACTACTTTGAGGGGATCACCTTTCACCAATCTGAGAATAAATTTCACTGATGGATCGAATAAACCTGTATCAATCATGATGGCAAAATACAAGATAGCAAATAGCAGCATGACGCCGGTAGGTGCTAACTTTTTAACACCATCTAACATCATTTCACCAAGTTCATTAAGTTGAATATGGTTCAAACTATCCACAAAAAAACCTAATCCATATGCAATTAGCGCAAAAAGAACGGGAATAAGCGTGAGTGCGACGAGGGGAGTCATACGTCTAGACATAATGAGGTACATAAAGCACAAAATCATGCCCAAACCAAGCAAGGTCAACATGGATCTATCCTTAGATTAGCGTTTTAATCAATATTGTTTCTATTACAGTATTTGTTATCTTCGAAAACGCCGACCATCTTAGAGAAATTTATGATTAAACTAAATATTGTTTAGAAAATATTAAAATAACCATAATTTTTATAAAAAATAGTAGTTAAAATTCATAAGTTTAAAATTTATATTTTGTGATTGGAGACATTAAACATGATTTTTAAGTGTGATAGTTGTAATAAAAATTGAGTATAAATTCTAATTTTAATAATTTTTGAAGGCGAAAAATCTCAAGTTTAATTAGAAAAACTGAATAAAAAATCCACCTGAGTGGTGGATAGTGTCTTATTCAACAGTTGATTCTAATTCTGCTTTTTCATCAAGTAATCTGGTCACGAGTAGTTGGTCAATTTTAAAATGGTCAACATCGACCACCTCGAATTTATAACCATTAAATACCACACTATCAGCAGGACGTGGAATCTTACGAAGTTTAAACATCATAAACCCAGCTAAAGTTTCATAGTTTTCATCATCAGGCATTTCATCAATTTCTAATGCATGCTTGACATCTTCAATAGGTGTACTGCCTTCAATCAGCCAAGAATGATCATCCCGCTTGATAATTTGAAGATCTTCATCCGTTGGCGTAACCCAGTCACCCATCACGGTAATCATAATATCAGATAGGGTAATAACACCAACCACCAAGGCATATTCATTGATGACTACGGCAAACTTTTCTTTACTAGATCTGAAGCGATCAAGTAATTCTGATAGTGTAAGTGTATCTGGAATCGTTAATACATTACGGATAGTGGATTCATTCAACTGATTAAATTTTTGATTATTTAAAATACGAATCAAGATATCTTTAGCATCAACATAGCCAATCACTTGATCAATATTTTCATTGCAGACTAAATATTTTGAATAGGGAAATTCAGCCAGTTTTTGACGAATACTTTCTTCTGATTCATTGATGGTAAAGAAAACTACGTTTTCACGTGTAGTCATGCTCGAAGGAACATTTCGTTCTTCAAGTTCAAATACATTTTCAATAAAGTGATGTTCTTGTTTTTGTAAGACACCTGCTTGTGCCCCTGCATCCATTACCGCGGAAATATCATCAAAAGTAATATTATCATCACGAGTAGTATTTACTTTGAATAAACGGAATAAGAGGTTGGCAATTGCATTGATAAACCAAGCTAATGGACGACAAACAGTAATGAATACCTGAATAGGATTAATTAAAGAGACAGCGATTTTTTCAGGTGCAATCATTGCCAATCGTTTAGGCATAAGATCAGCAAATAAAATAAACAGTGATGTCACTAAAGTAAATGACAATGCAAAACCAATTGATTGTGACCAAGGACCATCATAGAAACGATCGACCAAAATCACAAAATAAGGTCTAAATGCAGCTTCACCTAAAATCCCCCCCAAAATTGCAATAGCATTTAAGCCGATTTGCGAGGCAGCAAAGAAATCAGCTGAATTTTCTTGAAGCGTAAGCACTTTTTGCGCACGATCATCACCAGACTCAGCCAAAATTTTCAGTTTTACTTTACGTGATCCTGCAAGTGCGATTTCACTTAATGATAAGAATCCAGCTCCAGCAATCAAAATCATAATGATCACGAAATTCTGAAAGAGGCTCACACGAACACCTTTGTTTTTAAATTATTTATGAGGAAAGTTTTATCACAAAAAACATAGAGGTAGTGAATTTTTACACTACCTCAATATCATAGTTATTGAGTAAAAAATTTTAAAGTATTGATTTAAATCAGCTCTACTCAATCAAAATTGTGAGAAGTGGGTATTGTTATTTGAAAGAAATTCACGATTTTCTTCCTCAGTCATTTGACGAGCAACATATAAAATCAACTGACGTAACCAACGATGAGCAGGATGATGATGTAATAGAGGGCACCACGCCATTTTGAGTTCAAATTCAGGAATGTAAAATGGAGGGTCTTTGAGCATCAAGTTTTGACTTTTAGCTTGTAGGCGAGCGATTTTCGTCGGTAATGTCGCAATGAGATCGACATTAGACGCTAATAAACCTGGCATTTGATAATGACGTGTAAATACCGAAATTTTGCGTTTTTGACCAATACGTTCTAAAGCTTGATCAATCCAACCTAAACCAGCTTGTTTTTCTGGGTTAACACCAAATCCTACCCCCATCCCAGTTTTAGAAACCCAGATATGTTGCGCATCTAGATAACTTTTTAGATTCAAATTATTTACGGCAGGATGCTTATTATTGAGTAAGCATGAAAAGCTGTCACGCCACACCAGAACCTGATGAAAACTTTGTGGTATTTCGTTGAAACGGTTGATAGCAAGATCAACTTTACCTTGTTCCATATCACGATAGGATACATCACTCGGTGTTAGAAAATCTAAAACAACATTTGGTGCTTCTGAACGCAGAGCCTTAACTAAGCGAGGCACAAGTGTAGCTTCAGCATAATCTGAAGTCATGATGCGGAAAACACGATTTGACGTATAAGGTCTAAATTCTGTTCGTGGTTCTAAGATCATAGATAGATCAGAAAGGGCATCACGAATACGAGGCTGTAGTTCTAAAGCTCTTTCTGTAGGAGTCATTCCTTCAGAAGAGCGAATTAAAAGCGGATCATTAAATAAGTTACGAAGACGACGTAAAATATTACTCATTGCAGGCTGAGTAACACCCAATTGTTCTGCTGCACGTGTAACATTCTTCTCTCGCAAAAGAACATCTAAGTAAATTAAGAGATTGAGATCAACCCGCTCAAGATTCATAAAAAAAATACCGAAAATAAATTTTTGAAATCGTGGGGAATTATGCCATAAGCGCTTAGGTTTGTGTGTTTTTATGCTGATTTTTTCAGCATAATTTAACATATATTCATCAAATTTACGTTTTTTTGTCATAAGACAGACCCTATGCATTTATTTAAAAAATAGGGCTTTAGTTGTTTTTGAAATTACCATGCTATGTTCTAAATTGTTTTTAGGTTTATCTCAATTTAAATGCTTTATTGTTGATTCCATCAATATGGTTGACAGTTTAAAAAATATTCATTTAAAACTAACAGTTTATTAATGATGCTCTGTCAGAAAAGTCAATTGAACGGTAAAATCTAAAGATGTTTGAAGAAAAAATAAACGTAATTGTGAGCTTGATACTTAAGTCTAATGAATAAGAATTACTCAAATTGTGTTAAAAGTGTACAAATACTTATTTTGTAAATTTTATTAAAATCAATAATTTATTGAATGGTATTTCATTTATATTACGACTTTAATCTACATATTTTTTAAATAAATACTGAGAATTAAACGAAAATATTGGATTAATTTCTAGAGTCAATCTAAGCTAAGTCCATAGCAACGAAGCGCTCTAAATCTGAACAATTAATACCGAGTAGATTTAGTCCTTCGATTGATAAATCCTAAAATTATATACAGGGTAAAATATCATGACTACATACCAAACAGCGATTGATGCAATCCGCGAATTAAAAGCAAAATTCGGCAACACTTGGGCAGACATCAGTCCTGAAGATGCTGCACGTATGCAACTTCAAAACCGTTTCAAAACGGGTTTAGATATTGCGAAATACACAGCTGCGATTATGCGTCGTGATATGGCTGCTTATGATGCTGATTCTAGCAAATATACTCAATCTTTGGGTTGCTGGCATGGTTTCATCGCACAACAAAAAATGATTGCGAACAAAAAATACTTCGGTACTACTGAACGCCGTTACATCTACCTTTCTGGTTGGATGGTTGCTGCACTTCGTTCTGAGTTTGGTCCACTTCCTGACCAATCTATGCACGAAAAAACTTCAGTTCCTGCATTGATTGAAGAAATCTACACATTCTTACGTCAAGCAGATGCAAAAGAATTAAACGACTTATTCCGTGCACTTAAAAAAGCGCAAGAAGCGGGTGACACTGCTAAAGCTGCTGAAATCACTTCACAAATCGACAACTTCCAAACTCACGTTGTGCCAATTATTGCCGACATCGACGCTGGTTTCGGTAATGAAGAAGCAACTTACTTACTTGCGAAGAAAATGATCGAAGCGGGTGCATGTGCACTTCAAATCGAAAACCAAGTTTCTGACGCGAAACAATGTGGTCACCAAGCAGGTAAAGTAACTGTTCCACACGAAGACTTCATTGCGAAAATCCATGCACTTCGCTATGCATTCTTAGAAATGGGTCTTGACGACGGTATCATCGTTGCACGTACTGACTCTGAAGGCGCTGACTTGACTCAAAAAATCCCAGTGGTTAAAGAGCCAGGCGATATCGCTTCTCAATACATCAGCTACTTAGACACGACAGAAATTGATATTTCAGAAGCGCAAGAAGACGAAATCCTAATCAAACGTGATGGTAAATTACACCGTCCTAAGCGTTTAGCTTCTGGTCTATATCAATTCCGTGAAGGTACTCAAATTGACCGTGTTGTACTTGACTGTGTAACAAGCTTACAGAACGGTGCTGACCTTCTTTGGATCGAAACTGCAACGCCAAACGTTGAAGAAATCGCTCACATGGTGAACCGTGTACGTGAAGTTGTGCCAAATGCAAAACTTGTTTATAACAACTCACCATCATTCAACTGGACGTTAAACTTCCGTCAACAAGCTTACGACCGTTGGGTTGCTGAAGGTAAAGACGTATCTGCTTACGACCGTGCTAAGTTAATGAGCGCTGAATATGACAATACTGAATTAGCTGCTGATGCTGATGCGAAGATTCGTACGTTCCAAGCTGATGCTTCTCGTGAAGCAGGTGTATTCCATCACTTGATTACACTTCCGACTTACCACACTGCTGCGCTTTCTACACATGAGCTTGCAGAAGGTTACTTCGGTTCTGAAGGTATGTTGGCTTATGTTGCTGGTGTACAACGTAAAGAAATCCGTGGCGGTATCGCTTGTGTCAAACACCAAGCAATGGCTGGTTCAGACATCGGTGATGACCATAAAGAAATCTTCGCTGGCGACAACGCGCTGAAAGCGGGTGACGATGCGAAAAATACAATGAACCAATTCTCTGCATAAGCACTGAACTGATTCAAAAAAAACCTCGCGTAA
>NZ_JFYL01000037.1 GCF_000632455.1 Acinetobacter sp. Ver3 | reverse complement strand
AATATAAAAGCTTATTTTCAATAAAAAACACATCATAATACCCCCTTGCCTTTTAACCACAAAAATATTGAAGTTATTATTTAGAAGCAATTAATAGAAAAATAAACAAATCTTTTTTAAACAAGCTACTAATAAAAATATCTCCATCGAAAATAAAGTATAAAAATTCAAAAACCATTTAATAAAGTATCAATAGAGTTAAAATACATATAGCTTACTTTTAATTTTAAAGAGGAATACAAGAAATAATTTCTTGTATTCCTGTTATAAGATTGGGAGAACCAAGTTGATAATTTCACCCATTTCTTTGGATCTATTAATTTAAGTTTCGACTTTACTTATTTGAGCTTAGCCATTTGGTCGAGTCACAATCGGGAAAATTGAATCTGGACGTTTAAACATTGCAAAGAATTTTCCAATTTTCAGTGGATTACCTTTGACTTTACTGTCTTTAGAAAGCAGGACTTTTACCCCTTCTATTTGACCTGTAATCATTTTTAGATATAAGGGCTTGGTTAAGGTTAATGTAGGGCAATCCAATGCCAAATCTTTACTTTCATCATAACGCTTAAACTGCATGACTGAGTTTTCAACCCATAATGAAAAATGCTCTTTGGTATCCGACAAAACCAGATTGATACACTGGTTTTCATTTTTTAAATTTTCCACATCTAAATTTGTCGCCATAGCTTCAAGAAATCTTTCAGTTGGTGTATGAATCAATAAATCACTCGGATCAGAAGTATTTTGTAGGGGTACATTATTTTGTAGCTCTTGAGCGCCCACCAAAAAGAAATTACGCCAAGTTGAAGCCTCAGCAGCATAGCCCAATTGACGATAAGTATTCGCCAATAAGTCTTTTGCTTGTTGGTTTTGAGGGTTATTCAACACAATATGTTTTAAAATCTCGGCAGCCCATCTATAGTCAGCTTGAGCGTAGGCATCCCGCGCATTTTTCAATGCATTGTTCTCCCCACCTGCTAACTCAATATATTTTTTTGCAACAGCTTTAGGGGGTAATGGATCTAAATTGGAAGGATGGGCATCGAACCATCCCATATAATATTGGTATACTGCTTTTACATTATGTTTTAGGGTTCCATAATAGCCATGAGCATATAGTTTTTGATCAAGTGCCGCTGGAAGCTTAATTTTTTCGGCAATTTCAGCGCCATTAAAACCAGAGTTCATATATCTCACCGTCTGATCATGCGTGAACTTATAAACATCTCGCTGGGTTTTAATAAAATCTTGAATATTGTCATTGCCCCAGACAGGCCAATGATGCTGTGCAATCAATACATCGGATGCTTTGGCATGCTGCATTGCTTGGTCTAGATAGCCCACCCATTTTAAGGCATCACGGACTTTAGCACCCCGAAGGGTATAAAGATTATGCATGGTATGAGATAGAATTTCTGCGCCGTTATAAAGTTTCAATGATGGGATAGAGAACGTTAATTCTGCTGGTGCTTCTGAACCCGGCACGTTATAAAACACAAAATCCAAGCCATCAACCGTCATTTTCTGTTCTGGTTGAGTGATCAGTTGTGTAGGCTCAAGGATGCCCATTTTTCCCACAGCAACAGCCTTACCTAAACCTGTATCCACCAATCCTTCCGCATTTTTAGGTAGAAAAGTTCCATACATATAAGTCGCACGACGTATCATGGCTGAACCTGCCATCACATTTTCACTGGTCGCTTCTTCCATAAAGCCTTTTGGCGCAATAATTGGAGTTTTTCTAGCGTTAATTTCTTCGCTAGAAAGAACGCCTAATGCACCACCAAAATGATCGATATGGCTATGGGTAAAGATAATGGCTGAAATTTTTTGCTCACCTAAATGCTGTCTAGCAAATTTAAGTGCTGCTTCAGCCGTTTCTTTAGAGGTTAATGTATCCACAATAATCCAGCCAGTATCACCCTGAATGATGGTCATATTTGCCAAATCAAAACCACGAATTTGCCAAACTCGATCTGTTACTTTAAATAGCCCAACATTGTTGTTTAATTTTGCTTGTCGCCATAGAGTGGGATTAACGGTATTTGGTGCTTGATCTTGTAAAAAACTAAATGCATCAAAATCCCAGATAACATTGCCTTTCTCACTTTTAATTTGACCTGTTGGCTTGGCAATAAAGCCCTTTTGAGCCTGATTAAACTCAGTCATATCCTCTAAGTTATACTTCGCCTTATATGTATTATTTGATTCAATGACCGCTTTTTCTACTACAGTATTTGCTGCAAAAACAGAAAATGGCAGAATAAGCATCAATGAAACTGTTAAAAACTTAATTTTCATCTTCTTTCCTTTTTTTAAATAGAGGTGGTCCCACATGTTTGAACAACTAAAAGCTTATTTATAAGTGATACTCTGCTCTAGTTAAGCTACCTTATTTTGTTGTGGTAGCTGGTCATAGTAAAACTCATCTGGAGTCATTTTGTCCAGACTCGAATGAGGTCGTTTCAAATTATAAAATTCAAAATATGCGTTTAATTGCTTCTTCGCATCCAAAACATTGCTGTAGGCTTTGAGATACACCTCTTCATATTTAACGCTCCGCCATAATCGTTCAACCATCACATTATCAACCCATCGACCTTTACCATCCATGCTGATTTGGATGTCATTTGATTTCAATACATGGTGTTATTGGTGCAAAAACTTTATTGGCATTAAATAAAATAATGTGCCATGAAGCTATGGATGCTAGAAACCCTCCTATTGGTGCAAGTTACTGTTCGACAGATGAAATTATCAGATTATTTAAAGAGTCGTATGATCAAGGGGACTTATTGGCCAATTATCATTTAGGTGAGTATTTGCTTTATAAGGTTAGGAGTGTGGAAAGTGTAGAAAATTTGATTGATCTATTTTTGAAGTCAGCTAAAGTTAATCCTAACTCATATTATTATATAGCTAGAATCCACACAGGTTTTTTTGAATATTTAAAATATCCATTCAAGCCTCAGGATTACGATGATATAGTTAATCCTGAAAAAGGCATTTATTTTCTTAAAATTGCAGCAGATCATGGGGTTGTTGAAGCTGAAATTTGGTATGGATTATTTTTGTTGGGAAATGAATATTTAGAAAAGTATGATAGATTATTTTCTTGTAAATTTAAGTCTATAGAACGAAATTTAGACTCACAATTAGGTATTAAATATTTAATTTCGGCCGCTGAAAAAAAATCTGCGAGTGCTTGTAAATGTCTAAGTATGATTTATTCTCAACATCCAGATTTTAAAAATAATGAATTATCTTTTTATTGGGGGATGTTGTCAAGAAAATATGTTCAAAGCATAACTCCATTTATAAACATATTTCATTATTTTGAGGAGTTGATTGATTGTAAAGGTATTCTTGAGTTTATAGAGTAATAAAATTTACAATAGATATTGAACTTTATATATTTAACCTGCTATCTAAATTTATAGGTAGCAGGGAGTTTTATTTAGCAAGTTCTGATCAAGCTTTTGACCTGACTTGTATTAAAATAATCAGCGATTTCATTTAAAAAAACACGACGTCCTTCATCTGCTTTTACGTAGCTTTGTTCCAATTGTGCGCCGTGCTTTAGCATCAGATCAACAGTATAAGCATTGTCTTTTTCAACGGCTAGCATGAAGGGTGTATAGCCTTTTCATCGGTAACCCTGGATTAAGGGGATTGCTCCCCTTAATGATTATTTGGCATTACCACGGCCACCCCCTGATGGGCGACCTGTTGTACTTGGCCAATTACCACCAGGGCCAGGATGAGATGATGGTGGACGGTTGTATTGAATGTGCATGAGGATAATCCTTCGTTTACATAGCGAAATTGCTATGAATTGAAGAATATAGAAATGCAATATTTTCTTCTTCTGAGAGAATGGAGTTTAATTTTTATAGAGTAACTTTCGCTTGCTCTAATACCCAATCTTCAAATTTTTGAAGGTGGTTCCGAAGCATATCCATAGGTCGGACAGTGTAATGTTTTTCTGCTAAGGCGCTTGGTTTATGGCCTGATATTTGTGCAGTCACACCTACAGGAATATCAACCCATTCTGCTAAAGATTTGAAAGATCGTCTTAACCCATGAATAGTTAAATCGATATCAATTTCGCGACAAATCTTTTTAAACTCTTTATAGGGGTTGACAATGTATCCTGTTACAGAAGTACTGCTACTAAATATATAGTCTGAATCATTTGTTTTTTTCAAGTCAAGTAAGAGTTTCTCTACGTACTGGGTCATAGGGATGGTACGCCCGCTATCATCAACTTTATCTTTTAGTTGGATTGTCTTCCATCTGAAATCTAAATCGATCCATTTAAGTGATAGAAATTCTTCTTTTCGAGCCCCAGTTAGTAAGCAACAAATATAAAATGTAGCCAAGGTTTTGTTTTGGGAATTGAGAACGGTAGAGAACCATATTTCTAGCTGCTCTTTTAGGAGACAGTCTTTTCTTGCTTGAATTGGCTTGACTTTGGATCTTACTTTTTTTGATTTAATAGCATTTGTTGGTGCTATTCCTTGGAATCTATCATCTTCTTCACACCAATTTAGAAATGCTCTAACAAGACGAAAAGCTTTACTAGCTGTAGTTTCTCGATAAGTATTATTCTGAAGCCATTCAGAAAAAAAGTTGTTATCAAGATCTGATAACTTTTTTTCTAATAATTCAAAAATAGGCTGAGGTTTATAGTGAAAATTTTTGATTTCATCAAATCCACCTTTTGATAGTAATAAATGATCAAGGTAGGTACGTTCTCTCCATCTTACTTTATTTTCTTCAAGATAAATATTCCAAGCTTCTTTGAATAAAGTTTCTTTTCGTTTTTCAGTCTTAAGATATTCTTGGTCTGATTTAATACGTTTATTTTTTTCAACTTTGGGGTCGATCCCTTGCGTACACATTACAGCAAGCTCTTTAGCTTTTTCACGAGCTTCAGTTAGTCGCCAATCTTTAATATTACCAATAGTTATACGCCGTGTTGTAGACCCTACACGTCCTTGAAAGATATATGTCTTTTTATTGTTTGGGGTTACTTTTACCCCAAAACCACTGGTAGAGCTATCCCAATAGAAAGAAGGCTTTGAGTCAGATCGGCATTCTAGTTTTTCAATTGCTGGTTTTGTAAAATTCATATGGATACCAAAAAAATAAGCAATTAGTAAGCAATTTAAGGTTACTATAATCAACACTAAGGGCCAATAGTTGATAGTTAAAATATTGTAAGCTATTGTATTTGTATTATTTTAAGTTAAATTTATTGGTATTTATATTTTGGGTTATAGAACTCATAATCCGTTGGTCGACAGTTCAAGTCTGTCTGGGCCCACCAAATTTTATAATCATATGCATTCATATGAGATCCAAACCCTTAATTCTAAAAGAGTTAAGGGTTTTTTATTGCTTTGTTTAACGTCATATAACTTCATATGGGAACACGCTCTGTGTATCCTTGTTTGTATCCTAAATTTAAAATATAACTCAGGGATACAAGATAAAAAATATAAGGATAATCCTGCGTTATGAATACACATTCAGGAAAGGCTGATGTTATAAACCGTTCAACAAATATTGTTCAGAATGGAACAGTAAGACGTAAAAAAATGTAGAAGATCGATATAAATCTTTAAAGCCTAAAGTTAAAGAATATCGTGAGCCAACTGATATAGCGGGTTTATATTGCAGAGTTCAGTCTAATGGCAAAAAATCGTGGCAATATCGTTATAAAAATTCCAAAGGCAAATGGTCATGGATTGGATTAGGAGCTTACCCTTCGGTCAGCTACTTACAAGCAAGAGAAAAAGCTGAAGATATGCTCAATGGTAAAGTTGAAATAAAGACACAGGCTGAGGTTAAGCAACTCAAGTCGCAAGAGCAAAGTGAATTATTTTCAAATTTAATATATGAGTGGTTAGACCGAAAAAAATTAGTGTGGGCTGCTGATACTTATCGAAAAGAAAAGCAATCAGTTGAACGGCATTTAATACCAGTCTTTGGACATCGTGCATATAAGTCAATTACGCCGACAGAATGGTTGGAGTTTTTTACTGAAAAGCAAATAAATGAAAGAATTTTTAACAGAATTGAAAAGCTGATTTCATGTTGTTCAGGTGCCTATAGTTTAGCGAAGTTTAAAAAGGGAATTTTATATAATCCGCTCGAAGGTATTGGAAATCATTTAGCAAAAGGTGAGTCCGAAAGCATGAAGCACGTAAAGATTCATCAGTTACCAAAAATGATTTCATTGATTCGAAACTCTTCATCTAGACCGATTGCAATAGGTTTAGAGCTTTTAATTCATATGTTCCCGCGTCCAGGAGAGCTACAAAATGCACGATGGGAGCAATTTGATTTTCAAGAGGCTGTATGGGTAAGACCATCGTATATGATGAAAAATAGAATTGAACATGGAATTCCTTTATCAAGGCATGTAATTCAGCTTTTACAAGAACTTAAGCAATATTCTGGAGAAAGTGAATATCTATTTCCAGGTAGAAATGATCTAGGTAGACCTATTTCAAATTTAACATTCAATGCTGCACTAAATAGATTGGGTTATAAAGGGAAGCAAAATCCTCACGGTTTTAGACATATTGCCTCGACCAACTTAAATAAACATTTTAGTAATAAATCTCAGGTGATCGAAGCAGCATTATCTCACGTGAAAGGCGGTGTTAAAGGAGCATATGATCAAGGAGCCCACTTAGAAGAGCGTTATGAGATTATGGAGTGGTGGAGTGCCCATATCGAATCACTCTTAACTTAATACTCAACAACTAATTTTAAATATCACTCGTGAGAGTGATATTTTTTTGAGTTTTACATGGATTTAATTTCCTAAAAAAAAAATTTGTTAGGCTTGGTGTAAGTTTTTTAGAAAGAGGATCCAAAGTTGGATCATTCGAGAATTTATAATTCAAATGGAAGACGTAGCATTATCCGTAATCAAGCTTCTGAAGCTATAGAAATACCTTCAGTTTGTAAAAATCTCAAGCCACTTCGGTTGAAGTATAATCAGGTTTGTGAGTTGCTTAATGTCACCAGAGATTGCTTACGCAAAATTATAGAAAATGATGTTACTTTTCCAAGATTTATGAAAGATGGTACATCTCGTCAATCGGCGGTCTATTTTGATACAGAAGAAATAGAAGAGTGGTATAGAAATTACAAAGCAAAATGTAGAGGTGAACGATAATCCGATTTTTTATGACCATCTAATTTATATTAGATGATGAATTGATCCATAGCGGACACACAATGTGTCGGTAAGCAATTAGGCGCTATGTAAAAAAACCACTTAAATGTGGTTTTTTAATATTTAGGGTCATTACAAATTGCTGAGAAAGTTTTTCTCGAATACATTATTCGCATTCACGACTATCTTTTTGATAGGCTGATTTGATAACAGAGCTATAGCGATCAGATTGTTAGCCATTCTGCTAGCGACTTTTGTATGTTTAGTATCCTCAGAAATCTATTGTGGGCTTATGCACTTTTTAGGCTTAATCATAATATTTTCGGATAAATTTTTTATAAACTTAGATTTATGAAAGAGATTTATTTAAGAATTATTTTCCAAGATCAAAAATATATTTAGATAAAAATTGTATCATTCATATCGATGTATTTATCCATATCATTTAATAGCCCTTATTTTGAAATTATTTTTAACCCTTCAATCTCATTCTTTTTGAAGTGAGATAATGAATTTTTCAATCATTTTGCGTTCTAACTCTGGTAAGTCTTGTAAAGCATTTGTAATAGGATCAATCCCTGTGGTACTCATTTTTTCACAGCGTCCCAAAATGTAATCTGCCGATACATTAAGTATGACAATAAGCTTATAAAAGTTTTCCAGCGATGGCTTTCGTGAGCCTGCTTCGAAGTGTGCGATTGATGTCACAGGTATTCCTGTTTTTTCAGCTAACTCTTGCTGAGTTAACTTTCGTATCTTTCGGGCTTCTTTCAATCGAATTTTAAAATTATTCGAGTTTAATTCAAATGTCATTACTACCGCCAAATGGACAATAAAAACATGGCGATATAGCCATATTTTTATATAAATGTAGAAACAGTTTAGAGATTAACTAAAGAAACGTGAAGCCTCTAAATCATCACATGATAAAAAATTAAACTAGCAAAAGGTAAAACGATCATGATGGATTATTCCGCGAGTTGTATTGTGACATTGATGCATCCGAGTATCAGACACTAGTATTCGGCAACTTAATAATCGTAATGTATCTAAAATAGTGGCGACAAAAATCATCCTGAATCCGGCGTTACAGCTACAATATAACCCTGATTATTGTCCTCAACTGGGTGTAAATAATTATTAGAATACACATTTTGGAGTACCTTATTTAAATGATAATTACCACACGATACATGATGGATTACAGATGGGAAAAAAATAATTTCTCTGTTGTTTGCAATAAATTGGTTAAAGCTTTTGATGAGATATCGGGTTTTCAACCATATCATTTATAATTTACATTGGAACGCATCTCATAAAATTATTAAAACCACCTTTTAGTCGATGTTTTTCGTCCTCAGTTTATGCTTGAACGTCTGAAGTCGTTCAGTTTAAAAATCAGTATGATATAGATTTTTTTTGAGAAGGCTTTTCTATCTATGACAAATTGATGTTAATTGTTGGCAAATATCTTGAATTCTATATTTGCAATTTTCGATGATCTCATAATCAACTCCTATGGATTCCATTTTAGTTAATAAGCCTTTGTATAAGTCAAGCTGTTCAGTAAACGTGTATTTTATTTGATCCTCGGTTATAGAAGTATTTTGTAAAATATAGTTTGTAATTTCTCTCCAATTAGAATCGTCATTTTCCCATCTAGTACATCTAGAGATTCCATCTGGATGCATCCATGTAGGAGTGAAATCGTAGAGAGGAGTTAATTGAATACAACCATTATTGAGTCGTTGAAATGCAGTATTTCGTGTATGGTTATCTTTGTTTCCTAAAGCAATATTTGCAAAATCTCTTTTAATGTATTCGATGATATCAAGTTCAGGATGACTGCAATATTTCATAATTAATTGGCAAACTTCATTATGGGTCATTGCCACTCCAAAGCCAGCTTTTCCACCAAATGAGGCTAAACTTTCTTGAGCTATTCTTTCAACACAATTATTATCTACCTTTCTATCAAAACGTGGAATGAACAATGTTTTTCCATGTAGCTCTAACTTTTTAAATACATTCAGGCCAAGATATTCTGCTAATTGCATATACAGTGGTTCATGCATTAAAATTTTATTGAGACGTTCATCTCTACCACGGCTGAACTTAACCAACCAGTGTTGTTTTGCCTTGTAATCTGGTAGTGTGTGATCAAGATAAAATAGGTCATCATAACTCTGCGTCAATAACAGTTTTGGCCATTCACCTTGGACACCAGTAGATCCATTAATAAATAAACCTAAAGAAGTTAAATATTCTAGAAATTGTTCACCACGTTGGATGATTTCTTCTAATGAAAATCCTATTATTGGTTGAGGTGAGTATTGAGATAGAAGCCATTCGTGTGCCTCTTTAACCCTTAAATTTCCAATGCAGTTACTAGCTCCTGTCCTAAGTAAAGACCAATCTGCTAGCTCTTGTGCATATTCAGAGTGACTAAGCTTTTTTAATAACTCTCTTCGACCGTACCCTTGTGGTAATAAATCCATAAGAAAAGCTGGCCATGTGGTTTCAAGATTACTATTTATAGTTACAGGATAATAATTTGAAAGAGCATGATTATCTTTCAAATTAATGTAATCAATTGCATAATCAAATAAATAGTATGTTGCAGTTTTAGCCAACCAACCTTTAGTTTCTAGATCTCTGAGTTCAACAGTTGCACAGTCAATCCACTCATTATTTAAAAATACTTGAATGGTACAAAAATTATCCATATATATGATTAAATAAAAAAATTAGGGATGTAATTAAGTAGTTTATTATTTTTAATAAAAAACTAGTCTCTGGAATTAAGAGTTTCTAAGCCAACAAATCTTGTAAATTTGCAATTTTATTTTACCATAATATGTAATATGTACATAAAATTTATGGATAATCAGTATTATTAGACTGTGCTGTGCTGTGCTGTGCTATTAAGAAAACCCCATTAAGTGGTTTTTTTAATTATTGGATTCAAAGATTTCAGTTAGTTTGATCACTCGATATTGGAATAATAAATTTATCGATTATTTTGCTTTCAGCATCAGGTAGGTTTTGTAATGTATATGTTATTTGGTGGACCCCTGAATTAATCAGATCGTTATTTCTCATTGAAATGTAATGACCATATAAGTTCAATATGACAAGTAGCTTATAGAAGCTTTCAAGCGAAGGTCTCATCAGCATTTTTCAAAATGACCAATAGAGGTTATAGACATCCACGTTTATTCAACTAACTTTTGCTAAGTTAGTTTTTTTGACTTCCAACTTATTTTTTAATCGAATTTTGAAGAATGTTTGAGTCTAACGTAGTTTATATTAAATGCTAAGTAGACAATAAAAACTTGACGATATAGACATATTTTTATATAAGTATAAGTACAGTTTAGGGATTAACGAAACGACGTTAAGCCTCTAAATCATCATCTGATAAATAATTAAATTAACAAAAGGCCAAACGATTATGATGGATTATTCTGCGAATAGTATCTTGACATCGATGCATCCAAGCATTCGGCAATTGAATATTCGTAATGTGTCCAAAATTGTAGCGTCTAAAATTATTATGGATACAGCATTACAGCTACAATATAACCCATATTTTTGTAGACGGCTTGGCGTATCCACTTCTCTCAATACACATATTGGTTTAGCTTACTTTATTGATGATCGTTATTTTGACCACTACGGCTTACAGCGAGAAAATTTAATTAACTTTTCTGAAGTGTATGAAAAATTAGTACAAGATTTTTATGAATATTCAGGTTATCAGCTGGATCAGTTGTGAGTTGGCTATAACGGCATACATAAAATAAGCAAAATCAAATTGCAATAGCGGTGTACTGCTAAAGCTTTAGCATTGTTTTGAGATACTAGCTCGATTTTAAAAGAGTTACTCAAACTGCTGTTTGTATTGCTAGATTGAAATTTAAATTCTAATCGCTCCATAAGTTTTCCCTGAGTAATTTCAGGTGATATTGCTACATTCCAATATTTATTTGGAAATAGTGAATAAATCCCTCTCAAAAATATATTCGCTTGTCTTATATCAGACATATTAAAAATTAGTCCCGCATGTGAAACACTTGCTTTTTTTTCAAATATATCTATAGCAGCCAATAGATTTGCATCATCATAATGATACTTATTGAGCTGTTTAAAGAAATATTCTAATAGTCGTTTTTCCTCTTGCGTTTCAATATGTGGAAGTATGCGTTGTGATTTATTCGTATCAATAATGAAACGTGCGCAGTTTTTACGATTTTTGAGTTGCTTGAGCTTGAGTAAATTTTGCTGCCATCGCATGATTGGCTCAATCGGAAAATCATACTTTTGAGAAAGAAGCTCAGGTGTATATGACTGATCTAATGCTTTGAGTATTTTTAAGATCAGTGCAGACGAATATTCTGATCGAGCAGTACCATAGATGCACTCATCAGTAGGTTTTTGCTGAATTTCTTTTTTATTGATTGGCATACTTGAATGTTTATCTATGCCTAATAGTATTAAATGAGTCGCTTGAAGAATTTGAGTGTCAAAACTGCTGAGATGAAGCTCTTTTGTGTGTTTCAACGGCGTTATTAAAGTTGGGCAGATTTTTTGAATAATTTGGGTAGAAAGCATTGGGTCAAATTGACGTAATTGAAAACCTGCCATCACATAGCTGATATGGATATAGCTTCGGAAGGTCTCGGTTGGTTCAATATGACCGAGCAGGTGCGCAATTAAATACCAGCTGTCTTGTGGTGCTTTAGAGCGCAATAGATGATTCCTAATGCGATTGTAATGATCGTTTGAATAATCTGTGAAAATAGAAACAAATTCGTAGTTCAAGTTTAATATCAAAGCGAGATTATTCGCTGCTGTATGTCTGAGACTATGAAAAGAATAACGATGTTCCGGCAATAATGTATCTAGTATTCGTTGAAAAGGGAGTGTCACCAAATGTGGTTTTAGACGATCTGTTCCATTCCATGTCGTAAACAAATATTGATTTGGCATATAAGCACGTCGCCGTGCTTGACAGTAATACTGAAATTTAAGATGCTCTTCTTGAGTGAGTAGAATTTGAATGTTGAGATTGCGTTCAGCACTATCCGTTTTAAGTAAGTGTTGTTGATGCTTGGCACGATATGGGCGAATCCAAATCGAACTGGCATGAACGCCTTCCACGTCTTTTATTCGAAGTCCAAGAATTTCATTAATCCGCGTTCCCGTACGATATGCTAATGTATATACGATACTGAGCATTTCTAGGTCATGTACTGTATAACTTGGGCTTTTGTAGTATTCAAGTCGCGCAAGCATCTGTTGGAATATTTTTGCAGAGATGATTTCAGCTTTCGGGGAGCTTAAGTGTTTACCTTCATGTGCGAGTGGGAACGGTTCAGCATCAAATAAGACATGTTGGAATTGATGAAATCGTTTTATGAGATCAAATTTTTGAGATTTAGATTTATCTACGTTGCTTAACATACGGATATAGATCGCTTCCAAATGATCGTTAAGGTTAGGTTCTTCTATAAAGTCATTGCTGTGGAGTAACCAAGTCTCTGCGAGTTTTGTGTAATAGCTATAAATTGAAGAATATCTAATTTTTTGTTGTTGCGAGATATGGAGCAAATATTTCGCTGAATCCAACTGATAGAGTTGAGCGATAGAGTGAATATCTTCTACAGCAGGATGAAACAAGCTATACAGCCAAAGAGCTAACCGTTTGCTATTTTCAGGCAGGCTGTTATGTTGGGTGTGTAGAAAGTTATATATGTCTGTAGAGGTCTTATAGCTGTTTTTGAAGAATCTCAAAATCTGTTTATGCAAAGCAGTAAGTGTCTCAAGAGTATCTTCAGTGTGTAATCGTTCCTCTTTTGCCGTGGAATTAATATTTTTGAACAGTGGCTCTTTAGTTTGTTCAGAATGGCAGGGTATTAGCTGGGGTGAAAGATAGCGTTTAAATGCACTAGGGCTTAAGCCACAAGTTTCTATGTCTTCAGTTAAACACAGGGCAAGCGCAGGGCTTAAATTGACATTGTCTAATTGCATTAATGAATGACTGGAAGCCTCTAAGAGTTGATTAAATTGCTTTAGATTGAAAGGTATTTCTAATGCATTAAAAATGAAACGGATATAAGCGCAGCAATCAAATTGGATATCGATAGTCTTTGCTTTAAATCTAAGGATCCACAGTTGAGTCAATCGATCAGGTACAAAATTTCGTGATTTCTTGAGGGGATGCTTAGGATCATACAAGTCACCATAGTGTGGCGATTGAGGTTCAAGGAAAATGATTGGTAGTTGTAGAGCCTGAATATGATAGATCGGGTTATCTAACTTAAGGTGTTCAAGTAAATTATTTAAGCTCGCTTGATGTGAAAGTCCGCCGTACAGGATTGCACTGATAAGAAGATTGCCAATAATTTCATCATCTGAAAAATGTTCTGTAGTATGCCAATAACGCCAAATCCGCTCTTTTATATACGTAATGTATTTTGAATTCTCTAACCAATATTCATTAAAAAGCAAAGGATTACGTTGAATAGAAACTAGATGCTGTGTAGGGAGTGGTAAGTCTGTATTATTGGCACGGTTGTATTGAATAATATGTTTGCGAAAGTGCTGATAAAATACCTTTTTTAAAGAAAAACTGAATTTATGTTGATCCAAATGCTCAGTCACTTGGTGATAAAGATCGGGAATGCTCTGAGATTGTTGTGCCAACTGTAGTTTTTCAGGTGATAGAAACTCATCAATGATCAATTGAACCTGTAAGCGCTCTTTGCGGATTTTTTTATCTCTATTTTTTGCACGCCGTTCATGTGCATAGTTTTTTTCTTTAAGCATCTTCATACATCCCATCAATTTGGTAAGCGTGTTGCATATCGTTGAGGTCGTTGGCGAGTTCTTTATACTGTTGAAGTGAAAAACTTGAGAATTTTTGCCCCATTTCTTGCTGATTTTGCTCATGCCCAAATAAAGCTAGAATTAAATTTTCATCTGCTTTTTCTGTGAGATACGCTCGTACAGTATGACGTAACCAATTGGGCTGCTTGAGCTGCATGATATTGGTGAATTGATCGATAATATGAGGACTAAGTGCTTGCCATTGTCCTTGTTGGTAAACGCTAAGCAGTGGTTTTTTACTGTTTAAAATTTCTTGAAGATGAGACTTATGCTCTGGATATAGTTGTTGAAACTGCTTTAAGTAGGCTATGAATTTGCGGATTTCCTTCACTACAAAATCGCACAGTGGAATTAAACGGCCATCATCCGTTCTTGAATGAATTTCTTTATCTGAAACCCAAAGCCATTGTTGATTTAGATCAAAATTTTTTAAGAAGCCAGGAAACTCGCTAACAGGTCGAGCAGCACTGAACAATAATAAAATGTGCCACAACCAAATGTTGTAGTGATTGAACATCTCCAACATTTTCCCTTGATGTTGAGCTTGAATGATTTGGTAGTGTAGATATGCAAATATTGCGGTCACTATCTGTGGCTTGGGTGCTTTGCAACTCCCAAACCGTAGTTGCTCATCATGAGTAAAATGAACTTGTTGTGCTAAATCATGAGAAAGCTGTTTTACAGTTGTTTGATAACATTTCTGTAAGCGGTATATAGGGTATGAACAATAAGAAATAGAAACAGATCGATTAGCATCAATGCCTGTCAGGATGTCGGCAAGTTGTTGGTTTTTAGTATGCTGGTAAATCCAGTGATGTAATAAAACACTTATTTTTTTAGTTGATAGTGAAGGAATAAACAGTTCTTCACGGCATCTTTTTAAAGCATGTGCGACCTGTTCTTGTTTTATTATGGGAGGTTTTCTTAGACCTTCTACTAGCTCTTTGACTAACGGTAAGTCGAAGTAGGTCACTTGATTGAGTAACTGATCTTTATAGCCAAAATTAGCATCTTCAAATAACGTAAATTTGGAGCGTAAAAAATATTGTTCGTTTTCTAAAATCAGTTTTTGTCGTTTATTGAGCGCATAGCGTTGTTTGATCTGCAGATTAAGCCATTGTTCAATCGGAACCCCGCTGAGAAAACTCAGGAGGATAAACAGATAGGCTTTATTTTTATTTGGGTTGTTTAAATAATGTTGGTAGCAATGTTGTACCAGTAGGCTCAAACTGTTGAAATCTGGGTAATGTTTGCTACACGTAAAATCATGCTGTTGCCGAATGATGTGTTGTTGAGTGAGTTGGCTGATTTTATGTTGTAAGAAACTTGATTGAGTTGCTAGAGGGAATATTTGAGCAGTATCTACAGCATATTGAGAATCAGGTTGCTCATCTTGGGATTTTTCGTAGAAGAGGGCAGGATCTTCCTTTTGTGGCATGTCTTGTGGATGACATAAAATTGCGCCGTGTTCATCGAGATAATGGGGTTCATTAACATGTTTGATTGAGGGTGAATTATTCTTTTTGGGCTTGAGTGCTAATACATAATCATAAAAACGCCGTAGATCTAGCAGTAATAAATATTGAAAACGAGTGAGTTGGGGATTCGTTTCTAAGCGACGTAAATATTGTACAAATTCATATAGTCCTATTTCATCTTCAGGCAGCTGTTGCCATAGCCATAGGTACTGACGCTGAGATTTACTGAGCGGTTTTTCCTGTTGTGATGCGTCATAAGCTTCATTTGCTAACCTAAATCGATCAAGAACTTTAATAATTGTTGTTTGATGGTCTTTGTTACCCTTATTCTGGATAGATTTAAGAATACATGCAGCATGTAAATTGTGGATCGCCCATTGCTGTATTACAGAATGCTGTAAGTGCTGTTTTACTGAATAAAGATAAGCGCAAATTGGATGTTGAGAAACGCTAGGCGGTGAGAGTAAGCACAGTTGAATGTGATCATATTCTGTGGTGATCTCTGGATTTAATAATTGTTTTAGCTCAAGAATATAGACTTTGCCTTTTAAATATTGGCTTAGTATCTCAGCATAATGTTCATGGATAAATTCTTGCTGTAATAATTGATGAATGATGCTTTTAGTTTCCATGTTGAGCGCTCCAAAACAGTTCTGCACTTGGTTGAGGGTGTTGGAGTGCTACACACTTTTGCTTGAGTTGCTGCACTTTAATTGAATATGCATTGTTGATTTGTTTTTGTTGATATAAGAGCTGATTACGGCTACAGCCGATTAGTTTTGAGAGTAAATCGAGTGAAAATTCAGAGCGCGGTTTATCGGTGTGAGTAGAATTAAAGTCATAAATGGCATGCTTTGAAAGTGATGTGTTAAATGCATTTAGTACGTTATTTGGATTGATCTGCTTAATATCAAATTTAAGTTCAGTGATTAGTGTGAATAAGCGTGTACTCAGTTGATATTCAAGACTAGGTAAATCGATGTCGGTCTGCAAAATATAGCATCCGCTAATAGGTAAATTTTGTATTTGGATCGCATATAGAAGCAGAAAGTTGTCTAGAAAAAAGAGCTGATTGTTTGTAGCTATGGTCGGATAAGCGAGCTTGGTTTTTGTATCAAAGAATGAAGGCAGTTTTGCCGCCTTTAATATTTGAACGTAGCAAAGATAAATTTTGCTTAAAGGCGGATAAGGGATGGGAATAGTTTGATATGAGTCAAACTTTACTTTTGTGTATTTCTTAAAATTTAAAACTCTAGATTTCATAATCATGCTCCTTGTTACTATTATTTAAGGAAAGGCATGTGAAAAAAATATTTTTAAACAGAAGGTCAATAAAATGGTTATAAATGTGGGTGGTTTTTGTTGAATTTGAGATTTAAAAAATTAGCATATACAGTGCTAAGAGAGCTAAATCTAAATATAAGCTATTGATTTTATGTTTTTGAATGTGGATGGTTTTATTCTATTTTGTATTTAGATACTTTATGGATACTGTATCATTCATATTTGTTGTTTGGGATTTTTTTATGACAAAGCATTGGATCGGGTATCATAATTTTGATAATACAAAGATAAATTATCGCTCTTTGCCTGAATCCATTTTATATACGAGGGCCAAGGGAAATCCACAAGCTGGAGATATGATGTGGGTTATTGAGGGAACAGGAAATAAACCTCCGAAGTTATTTCGCTTAGTCGATTGTTTTATCGTTGAAAAAGTGGATGATGTGATCCCAGTACAATATAAAGGTATGAAAAAAAGAGTAGTTTCAAGAAAGAGTTTAATGTTGCCAAAACTACCGATTAGTATTGAAGATTTAAGTGACAAAAAGCTCTTACAGCCTTTAATACAGTACTTGAACACGTCACCTAGTATGACAGGTGCTACGAATAAATTACCTGCACTAGAAGCTTTGTTGAACTTAGCTAAAGAACAACTATAGAAATTAAAACAGATTTGGGCTTCTGCATAGTCACCCTAAATAAAACCACAGCCCATCAATTTGAGTGTCATGGTCAATTTGTACATCGATAAATTGGCTATGTTTCATATTTTGTGTATCACGTTCGTGATGTGAAAAAAATGCACCTTGTAAAGCATCGCAGTGAAAACAGCCATTAGATACATAGGCTTCACCACGGGTTTTACTAAAACGTTTTTTTAGCAAGCCATACTGATATGAATTGATTAGACTGGGGTGATTTAGAATCTCACAATGAGAATGTGAAAGTCTTTCGATATTTAAGCTGTGTATTTTAGTATATCCTTTGGCATGTGGAATAAAGTAATTAATCTCCACAATGGTGTTGGTTTGCTTTTTACATTTCCAACACTGATTGCTGTTCATTGAGATCTGTATAGATCGCTTTGCATTGGGTTTTAAGGAATACTGAACGGAACCAGTCATCAGTGCTTTGAAAAAATCTATAAATTCAATTTCCACTAAATCGGAGTCGTCCCAATTGTGGAATACACCACTAGCCATCAATTGATAATTTTCTTTGTTCAGCCAAATTGAAAAAACAGGTAAGTCATAGCTTTGATAATCTAAGACATCCCATTTATTTTTTTGAGTGGTTCGCATAAACCAGACGGCTCGAATCCCTGATTGTTTGTATTTTTCCTGACGGCGCTTGGTTTCTTCAATGCTTTGAAGTGACCATTGAATTTCAATTACAATTTTGGCGTTATTCTTCTGGGCATAAATATCAGCAATCCAAGTTTCACCAGAAGGTGTTTGACCACGAAACTCAGGCGTTACTGTCCATCCATTCTCATGTAAGTATTTTAAGATGAGATATTTACAGAACTGATGTTCACGACTTTCACCAGAGCTAAAACCACAACTGCTTGAGGGATGATGTGCAAAATATTGTGTGCCTAATTTACTCTTTTTAGGAATGGCACGAGTCTGACAGCAAGGCATATACATGCTGAGATTTTTATATTTATCTTTGAGTCTATCCCACTGCTCATCATTGAGCATAAAACTATAAATTTCTTTATTTTCTATAATGCTTAAAAAACCCATAAGTACTACGAATTAATAGTCTTTTGTACAGTCTATCTCTAGCAAATTGCGTTGTAAATCAGGCACAATCAACAGTATAAATTTCAAGTTTTTATACTTTCGGGCAAGTGGTTTTTTATTCAATGATAAATAATAATTTTTCTCAAGTAGCAGCCTTTATTTGGTCGGTAGCTGACCTTCTACGTGGTGACTTTAAACAATCGCAATATGGGCGTGTGATATTACCATTTACCTTATTACGCCGTTTGGAGTGTGTACTAGAGGCAAGCAAGGCAAATGTATTGGCAGCCAATGAAAAAGTAAAACAAATGCCACTGCCTGAGGAAGCCAAAGAAAAGATGCTGCTTAAAGCCACCAATGGCTTATCGTTCTGTAATACCTCAGAACTGGATTTAGGTAGCCTTGGGCAAAAGGACATTCGTGCCAACCTGATGAACTACATTCAGCACTTTTCTAAAGATGCCCGTGAGATTTTTGAGCATTTTAAGTTTGATGAATTTGTCGGCTTATTGGATGATGCCAACCTACTGTATAAAGTGGTACAGAAGTTTGCTGCAACGGACTTAAGTTATAGCGCCGTATCCAATCACGAAATGGGCTTGGTGTTTGAAGAGCTGATCCGCCGTTTTGCGGAAAGCTCAAATGAAACCGCAGGTGAACACTTTACCCCACGTGACATTGTGCGCCTGACCACAGGTATTGTGTTTGGAAAAGATGATGATGCCTTAAATAAAGAGGGCATTATCCGCACGGTATATGACCCGACAGCGGGTACGGGTGGTTTCCTATCATCAGGCACTGAATATGTGCGTGAACATAACCCAGATGCGGTGATTCGTGTCTATGGTCAGGAGTTAAATCCTGAATCCTATGCCATTTGTAAAGCCGATATGCTGATTAAAGGTCAGGACGTAAAAAACATCAAACTTGGCAATACCTTATCCAATGACCAATTGGCGCATGACAAGTTTGATTACATGCTATCGAATCCGCCATTTGGGGTGGATTGGAAAAAAATTGAAGACGATATTAAGTCTGAGCATGAGCAAAAAGGCTTTAAGGGTCGTTTTGGTGCAGGCTTGCCCCGTGTATCTGATGGCTCATTACTGTTCTTAATGCACTTGATGAGCAAGATGCGAGAGCCAAATGCCGAGAATCAACAAGGTAGCCGTATTGGTATTATCCTGAATGGCTCACCACTCTTTACAGGCAGTGCAGGCAGTGGTGAGAGTGAAATCCGTCGTTATATCTTAGAAGCTGACTTGTTAGAGGCGATTATCGCCTTACCAACAGATATGTTCTATAACACAGGTATTGCCACATACGTTTGGGTACTCAGCAATAAAAAAGACGCCGAGCGCAAAGGCAAAGTACAGCTTATAGATGGTAGTAACCTGTATAGCAAAATGCGTAAGTCACTTGGCTCTAAACGTAATGAAATGAGCGAAGAAGATATTGCCCTCATTACACGCACCTATGGCAATTTTGAGGTGATGGATGCTCGTGAGCTGGATAAACCTGCCGAGGTAAAATCGAATCGTGGTCGTCAATCTGCAAGCCCTAAAACTGAAACGGCTAAAACATTCTCAAGCAAGATTTTTAATAGCTATGAGTTTGGCTACCGCCGTGTGACTATTGAGCGTCCGTTACGTTTATCGGCTCAGGTGAATGATGAGCGTATTGCGACTTTACGTTTTGCACCGAAGCCATTTAATGCCGTGATGCAAAAGCTTTATGACGATTATGGCAATACATGGACAGCAGACAGCTATGGTCAATTGGCTGAGTATGAAGCTGAGATTCGTGCGCTGATTAAAGCCGAATTTAGCGAACTGAAAGAAAAAGACATTAAGACCGTACTTGAGCCAAAGCTTTGGTTAGAGCAACGCACCTTATTAAATAAAGCCCAAGCCTTACAAGCCAAAATAGGTACAGCGCAGTTTGATGACTTTAATGCCTTTGATGATGTATTCAAACAAGCCTTAAAAGATACCAACATCAAACTTGAAACTAAAGAGAAAAAGCAATTTATTGATGCGATTACATGGAAAAATGCCGATGCTGAACCTGTCATCAATAAAGTAGTGAAAGGTGCTGAAAATCCGCTTTATGGTCAGTTTAGCTATAAGGGCAAAGTGGTTGAGTTCGTACAAGATGGTGATTTACGTGATGCGGAAAACATTGCCTTAAATCCAAATGTCAGCACTACCGATTTAATTGAGTCTTATTTTAAGCGTGAGGTCGGGCCGCATGTGCCTGATGCGTGGATCAATGCTGATAAGCGTGATGCACAAGATGGTGAAATTGGCATAGTAGGGTATGAGATTCCATTTAACCGTCATTTTTATGTGTATGAACCGCCACGTGATTTAAGTGAGATTGATGCGGATTTGGATGCGGTAAGCCGTGAAATTATGGCACTTCTACAAGAGGTGCATTCTTAATGGCAAAGTATGATTTAAGATCCGAATTTATTTCTACCAATGTAGAAGGTATCCAATCAATCCCAAAAGAATGGCACATCAAGCAAGTCAGATATTTGTTAAAAGATGGAGCTGAGGGGATAAAAATAGGACCATTTGGTAGTGCTCTGAAACTTGAAGATATGGTTGATGATGGATTTTCTGTGTATGGACAAGAGAATGTAATCAAAAAAGATTTTTCTTTGGGTAAAAGGAAAATTTCTGAAACTAAATTTCAGGAGATGTCAGTTTACCGAATTTTTCCACAAGATATTCTGATCACAATGATGGGTACAAGTGGTAAATGTGAAATCGTACCCTCAGATATTAACGATGGGATTATTGATTCACATTTATTAAGAGTCCGAGTTAAAGAAAATCAAATCCTGCCTGAATTCTTTAAATTACTCATAGATAAGTCGCCAGAAATTTCTTACCAAATTCAAGTTTTTGGTAAGGGGTCAATTATGCATGGTTTGAATTCAGGAATTGTTAAGAGCTTGAATTTACCCCTTCCTTCAATTGAAGAACAAAAGCTTATTCTAAATTTCCTCGACCATGAAACCGCAAAAATTGATAGCCTGATTGCCAAACAAGAAAAGCTGATTGAACTGCTTAAAGAAAAGCGTCAAGCGGTGATTAGCCATGCTGTGACCAAAGGTTTAAATCCTGATGTAAACATGAAAGATTCAGGTGTGGAATGGTTAGGGCAAGTGCCTGAGCATTGGGAAATTCTTAAATTTGATTACGCTATAAATACTGTTAGTGACATCGATCATTACATGCCAAATTCTGTAGATGAAGGAATCCCTTATGTAATGACAGGAGATTTACAAGACGTTGTTAGTGAGATTGACTTTGAAAGCTGTAAAAAAGTTGCCTATTCAGATTATCAAAAGCTATCTAGAAAAATTAAAACAACTAAAGATGACATTATTTTTGCTCGATATGCAACCATTGGAACTTTGTCGTATGTAGATATAGATAAAGAGTTTTTAGTTTCATACTCATGTGTAACTATTAAATCCAATCCATTAAGAACAACGGGTAAATATTTATCTTATTATTTAAAGTCCCAAGCTTTCTTACAAGCAATTCAACAGCAGATTAATTCAAATACTCAAGGGAATGTAGGTGTTGATAGTCTAAGAAACGTCAAAATTATTCTACCATTGTTATCTGAGCAAGATGCAATCATTGACTTTTTAAAAGTTGAATTGAGCAAAATGGATAATCTGATTGATAAAGCTCAATCAGCCATTCAACTGATGCAAGAACGCCGTACAGCGCTTATTTCCTCTGCGGTGACAGGCAAAATTGACGTCACAAATTGGCAAAACCCCAACCATAACAACAATCAGGCGAATACGGAGCTTGGCGCATGAGAAAGGATGCAACTTTAGAAACGGAATTCCAACAAGACATCATTCGCCAAATGCAGTCGCACGGTTGGCAACTTGGCTCAGGTACAGGCTATAACCGTGAAAAAGCTCTGTATACCCAAGACCTCTTGGACTTTGTACAAAACACCCAAGACAAGGATTGGCAAAAGTTTAAAAGCATTTTCCCCAATGACACCGAACGCCATTTTCTAGATACCGTTGAAGCGCAACTGAAAAAAGCCGATATCAATGCGACGGATGTACAATCTCGTAGCTATGGCACATTGGGTGTATTACGTCATGGGATTCGTACCCGCGGCGTACGTTTTTCATTTTGTCAGTTTAAACCTGAACATGGTTTAAACCCTGAACTAAATGAACGCTATAAACAAAACATTTGCCGTGTTGTGCCTGAACTGGTCTATAGCCCATACGCGAATAAAGCCGAATTACAAGCAACAGGTAAACAAGCCAAAAAATGGCGTATAGACCTTGTGCTGTTTATCAATGGTTTCCCTGTGACAACCATGGAACTCAAGTCAGAGTTTAAACAAGCTGTGCAAAATGCCATGACACAGTACAGAAAAACTCGCTTGCCGAAAGACCCTGAAACCAACAAGCCTGAACCCTTGCTGATGTTTAAACGGGGTGCATTGGTACACTTTGCTGTCAGTCAGTATGAAGTCTATATGGCGACGCATTTAAATGGTGATAGCACCTACTTCTTGCCATTTAACAAAGGTACATCGGCGCAAGGTGCAGGTAATGATGTGCCCGAAAATCCAAATGAATATGCCACAGGATATTTATGGAATGAAGTTTTAACTCCTGATAGCTTGCTGAATATTGTCGGTAACTTTATCCATCTGCAAATTGATGAAAAGGAAGATTGGGAAGGACGTAAATACAAAAAAGAAAGTTTGATCTTCCCACGTTACCATCAGTGGAAAGTCGTAACCAAATTGGTTGAGGATTCACTCAAAGAAGGCACAGGCGAAAAATACCTGATTCAGCACAGCGCAGGTTCAGGTAAATCCAATTCGATTGCATGGACAGCACATCAGCTTTCAAGTTTGCACGATGCAGACAACAAGAAGATGTTTGATTCTGTGATTGTGGTGACAGACCGAACTGTGTTGGATGCACAGCTACAAGACACCATCTATCAATTTGAACATGCCGACGGCGTCGTCGCTCGGATTAACAATAAAGAAGGCGATGGCTCTAAATCTGAGAAATTGGCAAAAGCCTTAGAAATGGCGCAACCGATTATTATTGTGACCATTCAGACCTTCCCATTTGTACTTAGTGCGATTGAAAATAGTACCAGTCTGAAAGAACGTAAATACGCCGTGATTGCCGATGAAGCGCATTCATCACAAAGCGGTTCGACTGCACGTCAGCTCAAAGAAACCTTGATGATTGAAGAACGTGAGGAAGATGACAATCTTTCCTCAGAAGACGTGCTAGATGCAGTGATAGCATCACGTAAAGGCAGTCAGAACCTAAGTTTCTATGCCTTTACTGCAACGCCTAAGGATAAAACCTTACAGCTGTTTGGTCGTTTGCCTGACCCAACAATGCCACCGTCTAAAACGAATATTCCTGTGGCATACCATGTCTATTCAATGCGCCAAGCAATTGAGGAAGGCTTTATTTTAGATGTACTGAAAAACTACACCAACTATAAAGTGATTTATAAGCTTAAACAGAAGATTGAAGAAAAAGACGATACCGTTGATGCGAAGAAAGCTAAGATTAAGCTGAATCAGTGGGTGCGCCTACATGATCATAATATTTCGCAAAAAGTGCATATCATTATTGAGCATTTTAAAAAGAATATTATGGGCTTACTGAATAACCAAGCCAAAGCGATGGTGGTAACCAGTTCACGTAAAGAAGCCGTGCGCTATAAACAAGCCTTTGATAAATACATTGCGGAACAGAATTATGAAAATATTCAGGCAATGGTGGCATTCTCAGGTGAAGTTGAATTTAACGACAATGACGCCAATTGCGGTCATTTAATTGGGCAGAAGTTCACTGAAAGCAATATGAATCCAAACTTGAAAGGTCGTGAAATGCGTAAGGCATTCGATAGGGATGACTTTCAGGTGATGATTGTGGCGAATAAGTTCCAAACAGGCTTTGACCAACCGAAACTCTGTGCCATGTACGTGGATAAGAAATTGGGTGGGGTGGAGTGCGTACAGACACTCTCTCGCTTAAACCGTACTTATCCAACCAAAGCGCAAACGGGTACATTTGTGTTGGACTTCTTTAATGAGCCACAAGACATTTTAGATGCCTTCCAACCGTATTACCAAACCGCAGAATTGGCAGATGTGTCTAATCCTGACCAAGTGTATGACCTGTTTGAAAAGCTCAAATCAGCAGGGATTTTCCTATGGACTGAGATAGAGCAATTTAGCACGGCGTTCTATAGCAAGAATAAATCTAATGCAGCACTTTCCAATATCTGCAAACTTGCAATGCAACGCTGGCAGCAGCGCTATACCGAAGCAGTGAATGATTATGATGTCACTAAGAATCGTTTAGAACGTAGTAAGCAAACTGGTGACGCCGTATTGATTGCCAATGCAGAAAATGAATTTTCAGAGGCGAAAAAAGCTCGTGATAGCTTAGAAATCTTTAAAAAGGATTTAGGTAGCTTTACACGTTTCTATGAATTCATGTCTCAGATCGTGGAATATGATGATAAAGACCTAGAAAAGCTGAGTTTATTTGCACGAAACTTACGTCCTTTACTTCGTGAACAAGTGGCAGATGAAGATGAAATTGACCTAAGCAATGTTGCAATGAGTCATTACCGTTTGTCTAAAATACGTCAACAGGATATTCAGCTTAAGGCTAATAGTACAGAACATAAGCTTGAACCAGCCAATGATATGGGTACTGCGAAGGCGAAGGATAAGAAGGAGGATTTCTTGTCGCAAATTTTGCGCCGTGTGAATGATTTATTTGTGACGGATAACTTAACGGATCAAGACATGATTAATTATGCCTATACCGTTGCAGATAAGATGGCTGAAAACACACGGATGATGACGCAGATTTACAACAATCCACGTGAGCAAGCGATGCTAGGTGAGTTTGATACTGCACTTGATGATGCAGTGTTAGATAGTAATGCAGCGCACATGGAGCAAATGACACAGCTGATGAGTGATCCTGCCAAAATGAAGCAGTTTGCTCATATTATTTATGATGTGTTAGTCAATAGAGATCATTAATAGTAAGCTCAAAGTTAAATTTTAAATGGTCATTTTGCAGACTTATCAATTCTGAAATAATTTAGGGGGTGTTATGGCATATTTCTTGGGGTTTTTATATCTAGCGGCATATATAGTGATTTACTTGTCATTATTATTGCTACCTTATTATGTTGCTTATTCTATTATTGAACCTCATAGCTTTTTGGGAGTAGTGGGTGTATTTATTTTAGGTTCTGTCATTGTACCTTTAACTTTAGGGTTGGCATTTTTAGTATTTGGAAGTTTTTTTGTTGCTTTTGATAAATTTAAAGAAAAAATAGCTCAAAAACCTCAATCGCAACCTTTGTCTCCATACCGTAATGAAAGCTTATCTAGTAATGACAGTTCACCGTTAGATGAAACGATTAATCCAAAAAAAGAAAACTCAAAGAATGTTTTTCTTTTTTCAATGCTGGGTTTGGGGGCACTAGGCGTAATACTAATTTTTGTTCTTAATGAGGCTAAAAATACAGAAGGGACTCCTTATTATGAAACAATGCCTGCTGATGAGTCTACAGAGAATTCTTCAACATCTTATCATTATAGCGATACAACTGATGGCAAAATTGAAGAGACTTATTTACCAGATAGTAATATTCAAGATAATTATAATTATATGATTTATGCCGTCGATGAATTTTTAAAGATAATGTCTGAGTCGGGTATTTCTGGAGTGGCAAGAGGTGTTCGTGATTGTTATGTAAATACAGAAATCGATAATCTTTACTGTGTCTATTTAGATAATACTGCAAGGCTTGTGGATTCTACCGTTTCTAAAGACATGGGTTTTATTCGGAATGAATATTTGAGTGATGATAGAGTTTTATCTCGAAATTACAAATATTATTATATCCCTACGAATACAAGTCATTTGGCATCTGATCACCAAAAAATAATTGAAACTCAATTGATAAGCCTGTTAAGTAAAAAGGTACAAGAAAGACGTTATAAATCTGAAACTAATAGTGGCATATCAACAGAAAATTCAGCCTCATATTCTCATAATAATTCTTATGATTCTCGTTTAGGTGTTGAGATGAGTCAGAATTTTAATAAAAATACCAGTAATGCACCTGAACAGCTAGAGTCTGAATCGGTTGCAAATGGTGGTGATACTGGGGCAGAAGAGAACAATGAATTAGAGGTTGGTTATGAATAAGTTTTTTTTGGCAATAATACTATGTGGTATTTCGTCTGTTCAAGCATCTGAATGGGAATATTTGGGTGAAACTAATGAATTTAGATATGAGTTAGATAGACAAAGTATTAGAAAAGTGCCGATAAGTTATTCTACTATATCGAGTAATGTAACTCAGTTTTGGATCAAGAAAGTTGTTATTAACGATATTTCGCAAGACGGGCTCGGAGTGGGGGATCATACGAAAACTATGTTACATGTAAATTGTAGTGCGGATTTACTTGGTTTGAAAACTGAGATTAAATACAAAAGCAATAGAGTGATTGATAGCTATACAGATTCGTATGTGAAAATGGAACCTATAATTCCCGATACGATTGGTTCAAGTTTTGCAAAAATTATATGTGGTCGTTGAAATGTGATATAAAACGAATATGTAGATACGCTCGAGATCGAAAAATTCTAAAATGCTTTGGTAGTGCTGATGAATAAATGCACAATATTGTTGTGGATTGTCTGATTATTTATCCAGACTAACGATTTGATGAAACTTTGCCGGAAAATTTAAAAGATAATTCAATTTATCAATTCACCAAATTTTATAAGTTTCCATTGAAGTTACCTACAATATAGTTTCCTGTTTTGAGTAGTATTAATAAATGTTTGCAGTTACTACAGTTGCAGAATAACTACGGTTAATAAATTCATTATTTATAACTTTATTACAATATTTTGGATGTACTACTGTTTATAGCAATGCATTATATGGGAGAGGGTTCTAGCAAGCATTTCACTACGACACTATTCGTGTTGATGAAGTATATATAAGATACACCATTGTAAAAGAGCATACTAAAGTCGATAATTGTTATTATAATGATATTGGTTCCTCTTTTACCAAGAAGTTGTGTATTGTCGAAATTATATAAACGATCGATTTAGTAGGGGAGTTCTATGGTGAAAAAAGTTTGATTGATTAAAAAGTAAACATTTAAACTATGTATCCTAGCTTGTATCCCATAATTTTTTGAAATTAATTAGTATAATAAAAACAATAGCGTAGGTGTTAGTTATTATCCGTCTGGGCCCACCAAATAAAACGACCACTTACGCGCATTAATCGTAAGTGGTTTTTTATTTTTTAAATTTTGGTACGCAAATGGTAACAGCTTAAAACATCAATTATTTATAGTGACCTTTAGGGAATAAAGAGTTCAAAGATAGAATATCCTGATTTAATCAATTTTAATGATTGTTCTACAATCTTGTTCAAAAGCCGATTTTTCCTAAGCTATTTAAATTTAATAGATAATTTGGATATGGGTTACACTCAATTTAGTAAATCTTTGAATAAGTGTATGAAATCTATTCATTTGGATTTAGACAATGATTGCAGTCTAAAAAATTCGGTCAATCAAGACACATGCTTAATTTTTTTCAACACTTAGAACTTCAAAAAATCTGTATTTTAGTAGAGTATTTAACCTCAACCAAAAGCCAACAGGTAACACGTAATATAGCGGGCTTTCCAGCCTTTGTAGCCATTGCCGATCGTGTCCAATCGGATCACGATATGGCACCCTTGAAGCAAGTCAGGATTATCCAAAATCAATAGATAAAGTTTTGCATTTTTCAGGGAAAGGTCGTGATATTAAGGATTTCGAGTTATTTCTTCATCAGGCTAGTTCAGCTCAGATTAGAAATTTACTTTTGATCACTGGTGATAAGCTTAAAGAGCATAGTGATGGGGATGATCAATTTGAACGTACCCGATACTTAGAATCGATTAATGCAGTGATGTCCGCAAAGAATTATGGTGGCTTTAATATAGGTGTTGCATTTAATCCCTTTAAATATACTGAGGCTGAGCATTATGCTCAATATTTAAAATTACATAAAAAAGTTAAAGCCGGCGCAGATTTTATTATTACCCAATTAGGGTATGACATGGATGCCTTAAAAGAGATAAAGTCTTTTCTAAAACATTACCATTACAAACAAAAAATACTGGCTTACGTTATGCCACTGAGCTTGGCACGGGCCAATTTTATAGTCAAAAATAAAGTCGCTGGTATTGTGATTACACCTTATATGTTGAGAGTGTTGGCTCAGGAAAAACAGAATGGATTGGCTGAAAATGCGTATAAGCGGTGTGCCATACAAATATTGATGTGTAAGCTTTTAGGTTTTAATGGTGTTCATCTTTCAGCATGTGAAAAGTCAGAAGAACAGAAGATTCTTCAAAATTATATTGAGCAATATCAAGATGATGATTTTGACGAACTAGAAGCACGGTGGAAATCTCTTTGGCAGATTAAGACTGGAAATGAGTTTGTTCCAGAATTGACTTATGATGCACGCAACCGACATTAGGTCAGCTGATTAAATATCATCATTTGCATGTCATGCATAAAGCCCTTTTTGAGTCCAAAATCTCTAAAGGTGTAGGTTTATTTTTTAAATCGTCCTTTTGGGATAATGAGCTAGCATCAAAAACTTTGTTAAAAACCGAATTTACCTCTAAACATATGGTTGTGGGCTGCGAAAATTGTGGTCAATGTAGATTGGCTGATACTTTTATATTTGCCCTGAAACATGTCCTAAAGGACTTGCAAATGGTCCTTGCGGTGGCACCACATTAGATCGATGTGAGTTTGGAGATCGTGAATGCATTCACTCTGTAAAAGCCCGATTAGCCAAAGCCGTAGGACAAACTGACGTTTTAAAAGATACCCTGATTGCAACCGTACCCGTTGAAGTGCGTGGAACCAGTTCTTGGAAAAATTGGTTTTTGGGAAAAGTTTAAGTCTTTTCAATTTCTTGTATGGTTTGATTTATAGTATTGAAATGCAATTATTAATTAGCGTTATATAGGGGCTTAAATTAAATTATCCTATAAATCTAAAAGCCAAAATTTAATCTATTTTCCTATATATCCATATTTACTGATTCTTAAATTCTCATGATGACTCTATAATTTATTTATTACATAGATGTAAAACGAGAATTAAGGATGAGCATAACGCCCATTAAGTCAGGCACTGGCAATTTAGCTAATGTGATTTATCAACAAATAAAGGATGATATTTTTAGCTTTAAGCTCAAACCTGGACAACGTTTTACTGAAACGGACCTTTCTGAAAAGTATGAGGTCAGCCGTACCCCAACACGGCAAGCACTGTATCGTCTTGAACAGGAAGGCTATGTGAATGTGCATTTCCGCAGTGGTTGGGAAATTAAGCCTTTAGATTTTACCTTTTATCAGGAGCTCTTTGATTTACGTATGATCTTGGAAAAAGAGGCTGTTAAACGTTTATGCGTAATGGATCATGAGCAATCTGAAGAATTACAGAATTTAAAGCGATTATGGCTTGTAGACGAACAGGACTATAACCAGAACACCCAAGCATTGGTGCTGCAAAGTGAAGATTTTCATTGTGCCTTGGTTAGAGCTGCAGGAAATCGTCAAATCGCCAAGATTCATCATGAAATCAGTGAAAAAATCCGAATTGTGCTCAGTCTAGGCGCCATGCGTGAATTCGATATCCAGCATGCTTATCAAGATCATGCTGCAATACTTAGATGTATTTTAGCTCGTGATGCTGATGGGGCGATCCATTTAGCAGAACATCATGTCTTACATAGTATTGAGGACGTGAAGAAAATTACTCTTAAAATATTTTCGACTGTTTAGGATAAATTATTAAAAAAAATAG